>NZ_JAWJTF010000067.1:0-50083 GCF_048836525.1 Nostoc sp. CALU 546 | reverse complement strand
GGGAACAGGGAATAGGGAATAGGGAACAGGGAATAGGGAATAGGGAACAGGGAATAGATAGTAAAAGAAATAACCGTGCTATTGCGAAAGTTTATCGGGGAAATCAAACAGAATTTCAGACTTTCCCCCTTTCTTTCGCCCAACAACGCCTATGGGTTTTGGCGCAAGTTGAGCCGGACAGCCCTTTTTACAATATGTTTAAAGCTGTCCGTCTGAACGGGCGTTTGGATATAGAAATTTTAGAACGCAGTCTCAACGAGATTATCCGCCGTCACGAAATTCTACGAACTACTTTTAGTGCAGTTGAGGGAACGCCTGTACAAGTAATTGCTCTCCACGCAACTATGAAACTCTCGGTTGTAGACTTGCAACGATTGTCAGGAAAAGAACAGTCAGAACAATTGCAACTCTTAGCAACTCAAGATCAATTGCAACCCTTTGACCTTACCAAAGGATTGTTGCTGCGAGTCACTTTAGTGCAACTCAAGTCAGAGTCTTATGCTTTGTTATTGACCATGCACCACATTATCGGTGATGGCTGGTCAATGGGAGTATTCATCAAAGAATTGTCGAGTTTGTATCGAGGCTTCTTGGTTGGCGAACCTTTTCCCCTCCCAGAATTACCGCTTCAATACGCAGACTTTACGATTTGGCAACGCCAATGGTTGCAAGGAAAAGTACTACAAACCTCAATTAATTACTGGACGCAACAATTAGCAGACGCACCACCTCTCTTGGAACTACCTACGGATAGGCCTCGTCCCTCCGTGCAAACTTTCCGGGGTTGGTGTTTTTCCTTCCAGCTAGATGCAAAACTGACGGCATCGCTGAAAGAACTCAGCCACAAGTCAGGAACTACCCTCTTTATGACCTTGATGGCGGCTTATGCGACTCTACTGTTCCGTTACAGTGGTCAGCAAGATATTCTGCTAGGAACCCCGATCGCTAGCCGCAATTATCAAGATATAGAAGGGTTGATTGGCTTTTTTGTCAATACCTTGGTGATGCGAACTCGCCTAGAAGATAATCCGAGTTTCTCAAAACTACTAACGCAAGTACGTTCTACTTGCATGGATGCCTACGCCAACCAAGACGTACCCTTTGAGCAGATTGTCGAAGCTTTGCAAATAGAGCGCAGTCTCAGCCACAGTCCCCTATTTCAGGTGATGTTTGCATTGCAGAATGCTGCAATAGAGCAATTAGAAACGCCTGAATTAGCTGTTACTCCTCTACATCTAGATAATGTTAATGCCAAGGTTGACCTCACATTACAAATGTGGGAACAAGATAACTGCTTACAAGGGTTTTGGCAATATAACACCGATTTATTTGATGAAGATAGAATCGCTCGGATGACTGGTCATTTCCAGACATTATTAGCGGGAATTGTGGCGAATCCTCAAGCATCAGTGGGTACATTGCCATTGCTAACTGAGCGTGAACGTCATCAATTACTAGTGGAATGGAATGATACTCACATACCATATCCCCATACTAAATCTATCCATCAAGTATTTGAGGAACAGGTAGAACAAACACCAGATGCGATCGCTGTGGTGTATGAACACGAGTCCCTGACATACCGAGAATTGAGCGATCGCGCCAATCAATTAGCGCATTATCTACAAAGCTTGGGAGTCGGAACAGAAGTATTAGTGGGAATTTGCGTCGAGCGTTCGTCGAAGACGTTGCCGAAGGCATCGCTTGAGATGATTATCGCAATGCTGGCAATTCTCAAAGCAGGTGGTGCTTACGTTCCCTTTGATCCAGCTTATCCCCAAGAACGCTTGGCTTATATGCTGAATGATTCTCAGGTATCAATACTGCTGACTCAAGAACAGTTAACAGCGCAGATACCAGAAACCAACGCTAAAGTAGTATTTTTAGATACTTGCTGGCAGAAGGTAATTAGCAAATATAGCCAGAAAAACCCTGAAAGTGAGGCATCAAGCCATAATTTAGCTTATGTAATTTATACCTCTGGTTCCACAGGAAAACCGAAAGGTATAACCGTTACTCATCAAGCTGTGAATCGCTTAGTTTGTAACACTAACTACGTGAAGTTAACAGCTAATCATCGAGTTGCTCAAGCCTCGAATGCAGCTTTTGATGCTGCTACCTTTGAAATTTGGGGAGCTTTGCTTAATGGAGCTAGGCTAGTAGGTATTAGTAAAGAAGTCTTGCTTTCGCCGCCACAACTCGCCACACAACTCCAAGACCAGCAGATTGACTTTTTGTTCGTCACAACAGCTTTATTCAACCAGCTAGTAAGTCAAGTCCCAGGAATCTTTAAAACTCTCCAAACCGTTTTATTTGGTGGAGAGGCGGTTGAGCCAAACTGGGTCAGAACCTTATTACAAAATCAACCTCCAAAGCGACTGTTGCACGTTTATGGGCCAACAGAAAATACTACTTTCTCTTCCTGGTATTTAGTGCAGGAAGTACCAGAAGGCGCAAAAAATTTAGCAATTGGGCAACCAATAGCTAATACACAAATCTACATTCTGGATCGCCATCTCCAACCTGTACCGATTGGTGTTCCTGGTGAATTATGTATTGGTGGTGATGGTTTAGCCAGAGGTTATCTGAACCGTCCAGATTTAACCGAGGACAAGTTTATTCCCAATTCTATTGCTGAAGCAGAATTAACTTCTAGCAAAAAATTGTACAAAACAGGTGACTTAGCGCGTTACCTACCTGACGGAAATATTGAATTTATTGGTCGCATTGATAACCAAGTAAAAATCCGTGGTTTCCGAATTGAACTTGCAGAAATTGAGGTAGTTTTAACTCAACATCCCCAGGTAGGAGATGCCATTGTCATTGCTAGGGAAGATAAGCCAGGGATTAAGAGTTTGGCAGCATACTTGATCCCCGAAGGAGAACAGCCTAGCAGTAGCGAGTTGCGATCGTTCCTCAAGGAAAAGCTACCCGACTATATGATTCCTGCATCCTTCACAGTTCTGGAGGTATTGCCAATTACGCCCAATGGCAAAGTAGACCGCCGTGCCTTACCAGTTCCAGAGTTAGAGTTCAATGACGCAACTGGCTTTGTCTTTCCTCGCACCCATGCCGAAAAAATCTTGGTAAAAATTTGGCAAGATGTCTTACTATTAGAAAAAGTTTGTATTCACGACAACTTTTTTGAATTGGGTGGCGATTCCATTATTGGAATCCAAATTATCGCCAGAGCCAATCAAGCTGGATTAAAACTAACTCCAAAACAGCTATTTCAGCACCAAACCATTGCTGAGTTAGCTGCTGTAGCCGTGAAAACTACCTCCAATGAGGCAGAACAAGGCTTAGTTAAGGGCATTGTTCCCCTAACACCAATTCAGCATTGGTTCTTTGAGCGAAATTTACCCGAACCCCATCACTTTAACCAATCTTTCCTACTAGAAGTTCCGCCAAATATCCAACCGGAATTACTAGAGCAAGCATTACAAAAGTTACTGTACCATCACGATGCTTTGAGGCTGCGGTTTGTGCAGCAAGCAACGCAATGGCAACAGTACAACAGTGATGTCTGGGATGGCATATTATTAGCTAACGCTGATTTTTCTAACCTGACTCAAGCAGAACAATCAAAGGTAATTGAGTTAAAGGTAGAAGAAATACAGCGATCGCTAAATATAGCAGATGGGCCGCTGCTGCGGGTCGTTCTATTTAACTTCGGCAAATCTTCCGCTGGACGTTTGCTCATCGTCATCCATCACTTGGCTGTAGATGGGATTTCCTGGCGGATTTTGCTAGAAGACTTATCTGAGGCATACAAACAATTAGATAGTGGGAACAACATCCAACTTCCTGCAAAAACAACTTCCTTTAAGGATTGGGCAATCCGATTACAGGATTATGCAGACCATCAAAGACTGCATTCAGAGTTAGATTACTGGTTGCACTCAAGGTTGTTTGCAATTACTCCCTTACCGTCGGATTTTCCTGCTGTTGAGTCAGAAAACACTGTTGGTTCAAGTCGCATTGTTTCTGTATTTCTGAGTAGAGAACAGACTCGCGCCTTGTTGCAGGATGTTCCGGGAGCCTACAACACCCAAATTAACGATGTGCTATTGACCGCATTAGTACAAAGTTTTGCTGGCTGGACAGGCTATGATTCCCTACTGATTGAATTAGAAGGTCACGGACGGGAGGACTTGTTTGAGGATGTAGATTTGTCCCGGACAGTAGGCTGGTTTACCAGTATATTCCCCGTTTGTTTAAAACTTGCAGGTCTTCACCATCCTGGAGAGGCTCTCAAGTCGGTTAAGGAGCAACTGCGACGCATCCCCAACCGAGGTATTGGCTATGGCATCCTGCGGTATCTGAGCCACGATGCAACCATACACAAGCAACTTGGGCTACTCCCTCAAGCTCAAGTTAGCTTCAACTACTTGGGTCAATTCGACCAAACGCACCTAGCACCCCTTGGTTGGAAATATGCCCCAGAGTCTAGCGGTTCTATTCACAGTCCCAAAGGACAACGCCGCCATTTGTTGAATGTGAGTGGATTAGTCATTGAAGGCAGATTGCAACTGGATTGGAAATATAGCTCGGCTTTCCATCACCAGACTACTGTAGAAAATTTGGCTAACAAGTATGTGAAAGTTTTAGAAGCTATTATTGACCACTGCTTATCCCCAGAAGCAGGAGGCTATACTCCTTCAGATTTCCCTGAAGTTGGTTTAAGCCAAGAAGCGTTGGACGAACTGCTAGCAGAAATTGAATGAAGTTGTGAACAACTCATCTCTATCAAGAGAAGACGTATCCTCACTTTGTCCATTGTTTTAATTTTTCCACACCAACCATATTCATTATTTATGACAATCTCGAAAGCTACACTCACAACCGCGCGTGATTCAGGAGTTTTAGTTAATAAGCTTGCTTCCAAAATATCCTGCATTTCTTATCAAAGTATGCGTCGGTCTAGCAGAGTATTGAGAGAATTTGTACTTTATTATTTTCCCATTTATAACCTCTCAATGAATGATTTCTTTCGGTTTTATCCCATCTTAGGTTTTATTGAAGCTCTGGTTTATCAAACCGATGATGAAGTTGAAAAACTTCAAGGTGAAGGCTATGGAACACTACAACATTCTCCTTGGCGTTCTAAGCAAGAAATGATCTTGGCTGTTTTAGAAGAGTATAATCTCAAGCATTGCCATGTTGAATTGTATATGCAAAAGTTGGAAGAATATTTTGAATTAGAAACTCAACTATTAGCAGCATCTCATGTAACTCATGGAATGATTAAAAAAGCGGCTGAGTTACGTTCTTCTGATTATCGAATTTTACATTGTACTTTGTTAAAAATGTTAGGTTTAAATTACCCTGAAGATGAATTAAATGAAGAAATAAGGCTGATGTGGCCACTGGAAGTCTTAAATGACATTGAAGATGATTTGATGTTTTATTCCGAGGATGTTGCAGCCAAACATTATAATACCTACAGAATGTTTGTGAAAGTTTATGGAGAAAAAGCCCCTTACTTCTTAAGGAAAGAGTTAGACTTTTATGAAAGTCTCTTTCATAAACAGTTAGGACGATTTTCTGGGATGAAACGAGAATCTTTCATCAAACCCTGGAATGCTTATCGTCTTGACCATCCAGTACCAGTCATTCCTGAACCAATTCTTGAAGATTAAGATTAATGGCTAATAACCAATCGCTAATTGTTGATTTATTGCAGCTATTGGTTATTAGCAGCTTAATGTATAATTTTTGAAAAAGGAAAGATGAAAATTTTACAAAAATACACTTTTCCGAGAACAGCAGTTTAGTAAAAGCATAAGGTAGGATGGTGGAAAAACAGCGTGGTATAACAATATGGCTAACTGGTTTGAGTGGTGCTGGTAAAACTACCATCTGCCAATTTTTGGAAACAGAACTGCAACGCACCGGATATAAAATTGAAGTATTAGACGGCGATGTAGTTCGCCAAAACTTAAGTAAGGGGTTAACTTTTAGCAAGGAGGATCGAGACGAAAATATTCGACGAATTGGTTTTGTAGCTAATCTGCTAACTAGAAATAATGTGATAGTACTGGTTTCTGTTATCTCGCCATATCGAGCAGTTAGAGAAGAAGTGAAAAAACAGATTGGGGATTTTATTGAAGTATATGTCAATGCTCCATTAGAAGTTTGTGAACAGCGAGATGTCAAAGGTTTGTATAAAAAAGCTAGAGATGGTGAAATCAAAAATTTCACCGGAATTGATGATTTATACGAAATACCTTTAGAACCTGATGTGGAATGCAAAACTAATGAAGAAAGTATTGCCCAAAGCGCAAATAAAGTTTTAACTAAATTAGAAGAACTAGGGTATACCAATTCTCCATTGTTGCCACAATTCCAAAACAATTGCTCACGGATATGATAAAAAGTAGGAAGAGGTGAAATGACTTTAGTAAAAGAAAAGGAACTTTGTAAACTTTTTGTGGAAGTTGGAAGACAGCAATATTCCCTTGCTGCTACAGGTAATAATTTTGCTAAGAATGATGAAGTAGCATGGAATAGTTTTGTCACAAATTTATTATCAGCAAATGGTGATCCTGCTGTTGAAAAAAATTATAAATATTTAGTTAATGCAGTTGTTGAATATAACAAACAAAATAATTCAGAAGTTAATATTAAAACTGTTTATGATTACTTTGCCGCTAAAATTATTCGTTCAATCTCTGTTGAACCATCAGAACTAGAGAAAAACTGGTATTTTATTTGTTCCTTGGCAGAAATTCCCAAGCCTGGAGATTTTATAGCTGTTCAGATTTTTCAAGAACCGTTAGTGGCTGTACATCAAGCAGACGGAACGGTTCGCGTTTTTCTCAATGTCTGCGCTCATCGCCAAGCACCAGTTTTTGAAGGTCACGGTTGTGTGGGTATAGATAAATCGGCTCTTTGTCCTTATCATGGATGGGCTTATGGTATAGATGGACATTGCAAGAATGCACCAGGGGCAAATAGAGGAGAGTTTGGTGCTGACTTTGATCTCAAAAATTATAGTTTGCAAGAGTTTGAGGTCAAAATTGATGAAAATCAGGCGGTTTTTGCCAAGCTTTCAGAAAATAATCACCTCACGCCAAAATCACCATCTGAAAACTATCAAAATATCGGAGCAAAAATTACAAATCTGCTTAATTCTGTGAGTCCAGGCTATGCAGATGGAGAAACCGCCACACTTCCAGAACAAATCCGCCTGTGTTTGAGAATTGGTTATTTAGAAGAGAATATAAAACAGCTAATTGCAGAAATTACCCCAGAAGGAACAGGAGACAGTCGCCAATTAATGTTGGATTCATTAATTGGCGAACTCAAACACGCGATCCTAAGCGTCGATAGTGATGGGTTAACGCCAGAACTGGATGAGGTAATTCAACGAGTTTACAGCAATGACGAGCAAAAGCAAATCATTGGAAAGTCTAGTGATTATGCCAAAATTGATGCTGATGACATAGAAGACATCTCCGAATCATCTGAAAGAAGACAAGCATTGCCAATCTGGATTTATGGCGATGCAGCATTGTTTGCTCTCGAAGTTGAGCATTTAATTAAACCAACTTGGCAATTTGTTTGTCATATCAACGAAGTTCCGCAACCGGGTAACTTCACTTGGCTGGATATTGTCGGTGAAAGAGCCTACGTCATTCGCACTGCAAGCGGTGAATTATTCGCTGGTAAACTTCAGGATGTCAGACAACGGGGGAGCTATCCGAAATTTGGTTTACCCAACTACGGTTTAGAACCCATCGATATTGACATTTTTTATGGATTCATTTTTATTCGCTTTACTTGGGAAGGCTCAAGATTAGCCGATAGTTGGTATCTACCCGGCTTATTAGAACCCTACCAACTGGAAAATATGCAACCCATTGGTGGAGTTGGTCGGTATGACGTCAATGTAGAGGTGGATTACAAACTGCTGTGGGAAAACTTCTTAGAAGATTACCACTTTCCCATGATGCACAAAGGTTTAACCCGTCGGTTTGGAGTGTCGAGTGATTGTGAAGGCATTAACGGCATGATTATTCCCATGCGCGACCCGGCTTCACCCAGCTTAACCCCAATCGAGCGACAATATTATGATTGCGCCAAAGCGATCGCTCGACATTCTTGGGAGCGTGAACAGGAACTACAAGATTTTGCTGCTGAAAATGATTCTTTGCCCGAAACGCTGTGTTACTCAGCCTTCTGCTCAATGTCAGCGCAAGAAGAAATCCCCATGCCTTTTTCTTTGAGCGTATTTCCCGAACACGTTCAAACTTTTTCCCTAGTTCCCGCCGGCCCCAGAGAGTGCCGTTTTCATGTTCGCAGTTATGGTCATGTTCTTGACCCAAACGATCCTCACACTAAAACCATTGAAGAGGCACGGCTAGCGAACATCCAACTGCTTTTGGAATCGTTACACGAAGACATTCGCGTTAACTACATCTGTCAAGACAGCGTTTCATCGCGGCTATTCGATAAAACAGGAGTATTTAGTATTGCCGAATTTGATGTTGCTAAGTTTCAGGAGGCTATTTACACCAAGCTACCAATAACCCGTTGTCAACAAAAACCATTATGACTACCACTGTCCCATCAGTCAATGCCGTAACCGAAATTGAGACTCGCAAAGCTGACCATTTACGTGTCTGCTTAGAAGAAGATGTCCAGTTTCAGCACGTAACTAGTGGATTTGAGCGTTATCGCTTTACTCATGATTGTCTTCCTGAAATTAACCGCAGTGACATTAATCTGCAAACAACCTTCCTGGGTAAAAATCTCGGCGCTCCCCTGCTGATTTCTTCCATGACAGGAGGAACCGCATTAGCGCAGTTAGTCAATACTCGTTTAGCAACAGTTGCTCAACGCTACCGATTAGCAATGGGAGTTGGTTCGCAACGAATTGTGATTGAACAACCTCATTTAGCTCCTACCTTTGCCGTCCGTTCCTTTGCTCCTGACATTTTGTTGTTAGCGAACTTGGGAGCTGTGCAACTAAATTATGGATGTGGACTTGATGATTGTTTGCGCCTTGTAGATTCCTTAGAAGCAGATGCGCTGATTTTGCATCTGAATCCCCTGCAAGAGTGTGTGCAATCACGGGGAGATACAAATTTCCGGGGGCTGTTGAGTAAAATTGCCCAACTTTGTCAGCAACTACCTATTCCGGTTGTTGTAAAAGAAGTGGGAAATGGAATTTCTGCACCAATGGCACAAAAGTTAATTGATGCAGGAGTTTCAGCCATTGATGTCGCTGGAGCCGGTGGAACTTCATGGGCAAAAGTAGAAAGCCAACGCGCCAAAGACAACAAGCAGCGTCGTTTGGGACAAACTTTTGCTGATTGGGGTTTACCAACCGCCGAGTGCATCAATTCCATCCGAGCGAACGCGCCGACAATTCCCTTGATTGCTTCTGGCGGGTTAATCAACGGATTGGATGTAGCAAAAGCGATCGCTTTAGGAGCCGATTTAGCAGGTTTAGCCCGACCTTTTTTAGAAGCAGCCGTCAAATCGGAAGCCGCCGTTGATGAGTTGGTCGAAGTTCTGATTGCTGAACTAGAAACAGCTTTATTTTGTACTGGCAATACAAACTTAGCAGAACTAAGAAGTTCTGGAGCATTGCAACGGATCTAAATGGGGAATAAATAACCAATGACAAATGACAAATGACAAATGACAAATGACAAACCCACAACTACAGAAAACGCCCTCCACATTCGGGGCATAATTGCGATCGCGATCGTTAGTCTAATATGGGCGACGACTTTTCCAATAACGAAAGATGCAGTCACTAGCATTTCGCCAGCTGTACTTACCGCCAGCCGTTTTACTGTTGCAGCAGCGATATTTACTCCGTACTTACGCTCTCTAAATGCTCAGATATTACGCGACGGCACAGTTTTAGGACTTCTACTTTTCGCCTGTTTCGCCTTCCAAGCGATCGGGCTGGAAACTGCCAATGCCAACCGGGGAGGATTCATTTTTAGCCTAAATGTGATCCTTGTCCCCCTATTGGCAGCGTTATTCGGTCAGCCCTTGCTGCTGAAAACTGTACTCGCCGCCGGAGTTGCCCTTATAGGCATCGGCATTATGTGCTGGGAAAATGGCTCTCTAGGCATAGGTGACTTGTTTTTGTTTGGCGACACCTTTGTTTTCGGGGTTTATATGTTGGTACTTCAGGGAACAGCACAACGCCACTCAACTTTATCTCTCACTGCCATCCAATTGTGGATTGTAGCAGTGTTGAGCGCCGTCTGGGCAGCGCCAGAGATAGTTGGGCAATTTGAGACTCTGAGAAATAATTACGGTCTTATCCTTTACCTCGGTCTGGTAGGAACTGCTGGTACCACCTGGTTAGAAACAATAGGTCAGCAATGGATTTCAGCTTCCGAGGCAGCGCTATTGTGTACCCTCGATCCGGTACTCACGTCCGTTTTTTCCTTTTGGCTACTCGGTGAGAAGTTTGGAGTCCGTGGTTTGATTGGCACGGCTTTGGTACTCGCTGCATTAATTTTGAGTCAGAATAAGTCTCAATATATAGATAGAAAATTAATATTTGGTACAGAAGATGTTTAACAATTACTAATTTTAAGTTTCTTTTTTCTAATATCAGATTTTGGTTAAAACTATGCTGAAGTTTTCGATTGAATTTAGACCTCCTATTCCTCCTACAAAAACTTTTATTATAGGTACATTGGGGCCTAGTGGTACTAGTAGTGACTATGCTTCTGGCTATATAGTCAAACAATTAGAGTCAGA
The DNA here is from genome assembly GCF_048836525.1 of Nostoc sp. CALU 546. NCBI lineage: Bacteria > Bacillati > Cyanobacteriota > Cyanophyceae > Nostocales > Nostocaceae > Nostoc > Nostoc sp. CALU 546. Next base: position 39,346 of record NZ_JAWJTF010000067.1, on the reverse strand, counting down.
ACAATTGACTGGAGAAATTCAGTTATTTGATAGCTTTCCAAATGTCAAAGAAGCTTTGCTGCAAGACAAGGTTGATCTGGCTCTAGTTCCTCATGCGTACCAAATGATTAATGAGTTTTATATGGAGCCAAGTTTTGATTTAGGCTTCATTTTTATCTATCCGACTCCAATTTATGGATTGGCTAAGAAAAAAAATACAGAGGTAGTTTTCAAAGGATCTAGACTTGTTACTCATCCTGCGCCTTTACCTTTGTTGTCAAGACTTTTACCAGACTCTCAAGACCAATCAGAAATTCAGATTGATTTGTCTCCTTCTACTAGCGATGCAGCAATTCAAGTACAACAGGGTTTAGCTACTCTAGCGATTACTAATAAAAATGCTGTTGACGCTTATGATTTGGAGTTTATTTCTACCTATGGAAAAATCCCTATGAGTTGGTCAATTTTTTATAAAAAAATAGCAGAAAGTCATGTCTAAATTTTTTCCAACTCCCAAAAGTACAAAAATTGGTTCAGATGTAGACTTAATAGCTTATGAATGTCAAGACACACTTGTTCAACTAGTGTATCTTGCCCCAGGAGCTAATTTTCCACTACACGAACATCTAGAAAGTCAGATGGGGATGATAATTTCTGGTCGTTTAGAAATGAACGTCAACGGAACTAAAGAAATTATCGAACCGTTGCAACAAGCTTATATTGCCAATGCTTATGTTCCTCACGGTTCTAGAAATATTTTTCCAGAAACAGCACTAGTATTCGATGTCAAACGGATCGTAACTTCCTTACCATCAGAAACAACTGACGAAGTGTTTCTCAAGGTATCGCCTAAAAAAGATGAAATTACGGGTTTCTCATATCAATCTATTGTTGCTTCTTGGTTTGAGATTGCGATTACTGAAATTCCACCAAAAGGAATTATCCCAATGCATCAATCCCCTGGCGAAAAGATGGGAATAATCCTGAATGGACAGTTGATGATGTCTGTGGAAAACGAACAGCAGCAACTAGAATGTGGTAGTATTTATTATGCTCCAGTTGATGTGTTTTGTGGAGGATATAATTCCTCTAATGAAGCAGCATCTTTGGTTGAAATTTTGATTCCGCCTCGTTCTCATTCATCTTACCAAGAAGCTTCTTTTCGTGAAAGAATTGCGCGATCGCTAACTGCAACCTAGAGGACTATTGACTATGGATTTAGGACTAACAGGGAAGGTAGCTTTAGTGACAGGGGCTAGTGCTGGTATTGGTTATGCTATAGCCGAAAAAATGGCAGCAGAAGGTTGTAATTTAATAATTTGTGGGAGAAATGCCGAACGATTAGAACAAGCTGGTCAAAGTCTGGCACATTTTCCAGTAAAAATTATCAGTTTATCAGCTGATGTTCAAAAAGCAACTGACTCGGAAAAGTTAGTGCAGGAAGCTCTTAATAAATTTGGTAAAATTGACATTTTAGTAAACAATTCCGAGGGAGCGAAATTTTCCAGTATTGCAGTAGAAAACCTTTCTGATGAAGATTGGACAACCGCTTTTGAAGGTAAAACAATGGGCTATATCCGCATGACAAGCCTGGTTTTACCTACCATGAAAAATCAGAAATGGGGACGAATTATCAATATTATTGGCACATCAGGGAAAGAACCTTCCCCTCGTTTAATTAAATCAGGGGTGGCGAATGCAGCATTAATTAATTTTACAAAATCTGTAGCTACGCAAGTTGCAAAATGGAATGTGTTAGTTAACTCTGTGAACCCTGGCATTATTGATACACCAAGACATCGAGAATATTTAGAAATATTTGCCCAAAAGGAAGACCGAAATATTGATGCGATCGCAGCAGGAATAAATAACACCATTCCTATCGGTCGTCGCGGTCATTCTAGTGAAGTTGCCAACTTAGTCGCTTTTCTCAGTTCAGAATGCGCCAGTTATATCACAGGTGTCACTATTCCTATCGATGGCGGATTGTCTACAGCAGCTTTTTAAGTAATTTAATTGTATTTTCGCTTGGCGATTAATTAAAAAAATATATATTCCAAAAATACAGTAATGGTAGTTATACAAAGTCAAAATAAAAATAAAGATATTGAAGCCATCTATCCCCTTTCGCCAATGCAGCAGGGGATGCTATTTCATACTCTCTATCAGCCAGAATCAAGAATATACTTTGAGCAGTTTCGCTTTATTCTTCATGGCGAATTAAACAAGATCGCGTTTGAAGAAGCTTGGCAACAAGTGGTGCAAAGACATTCATCGTTACGGACTCTTTTTGTTTGGAAGAACCGTAAACAGCCAGTCCAAGTAGTGCGTAAACAGGTTAATTTACCTTGGATTAATAGGGATCTACGTTTACTTTCGACCAATGAACAACAATCGCAGATTGATGCTTTCTTAAATACAGATAGAGAGCAAAGTTTTGAGCTTGACAAATCTCCCTTGATGCGATTTGTTTTATTTCGGTTAGCAGATGAAACTTATCATTTTGTCTGGAGTTTTCATCATATATTGCTTGATGGTTGGAGTTGGCCGATTCTCTTCAAGGAAATCTTTGCTTTCTACAAGTCCATCACCAATAATCAACAATTATATTTAGCCCCAACTCGCCCTTACCGAGACTACATTAATTGGTTGCAGCAGCAAGACTTGTCTAGTGCAGAGGGATTTTGGCGGCGAACTCTGGAGGGTTTTACTGCTTCTACTCCTTTGGTTGTGGAGCAAGCTGTAGGGCAGATTGCTCACCAGCAAACAAGTTATATTCGACACCAACATTTATCAGCCGAGACCACTACTACCTTAAAATCTTTTGCCCAACAACATCATCTCACCGTTTCTACCTTGGTACAGGCAGCTTGGGCGCTGTTACTGAGTCGCTACAGTGGTGAGCCTGACGTAGTATTTGGGGCTACGGTGTCTGGTCGTCCTCATAACTTATCTGGCGTAGAGTCGATAGTGGGGTTGTTTATTAATACCCTACCTGTACGAGTAAAAATTCCTGAAACTGCTGATTTATTGCCTTGGTTAGTGCAATTGCAACAAGAGAATATAGAACGGGAGCAGTATTCGTACAGTTCACTGGTAGATATTCAAGGCGCGAGTGAGATTCCTCGGAATCAACCTTTATTTGAAAGCATTGTTGTGTTTGAAAATTATCCTGTAAATGCGACCCTACAAGCACTACCGGGTAATTTAAGAATAAGCGATCGCCAAGCCCTTGGAGAAACAAATTATCCCTTAACGGTGGTGGCAATTCCCGGTGAAGAACTGGTAATTAAAATCAACTACGATCGCACTCGCTTTGACGCAGATACAATTGATCGGATGATCGGTCATTTACTCACCCTATTGCAGGGAATTGTTGAGTTACGCGATCGCAGTATAGGCGAATTACCGCTACTCACACCAGCAGAAAAAGATTTACTGCTAGTACAGTGGAATGCTACCCAAGCAGCCCAACCCATCAATGATTGCATCCATCAATTATTTGAGCAGCACGTTGAAAAAGCACCCGAATCTGTGGCGGTGGTGTATGAAAATCAACAATTGACCTACCGACAGTTAAATCAACGCGCCAATCAACTAGCGCACTATCTGCAAAAGTTGGGTATCAAACCAGATGCACCTGTGGGGATTTGTCTGGAACGCTCTCTAGAAGCAGCAGTTGCCATATTAGGAACCCTGAAAGCTGGCGGTGCTTGTGTTCCACTTGACCCCACCTATCCCCCGGAGCGTTTAGCATTTATGCTGGCGGATACTGGTGCAACCGTTGTCTTAACTCAAGCTAGTTTAAAGCCATTACTGGAGAAAGATTTCCACCACCATCTAATTTTGGTAGATGAGGGATGGGACGCGATCGCCAAAGAATCTGATATCAATCCTCAGATAGATGCAGAAGCGCATAATTTAGCTTACGTAATTTACACTTCTGGGTCTACAGGAACTCCTAAAGGGACTCTTGTTCCCCATCGATCGCTCACCAATTTAATAGAACACCATCAAGCGAAGATGACAACAGGTGTGGGTGTTCTTCAGTTTGCCTCCCTGAGTTTTGATGTCAGCTATCACGAAATGTTTGCGGCGTGGGGTTTAGGCGGCACGCTGTATATGATTGGTGAAAGCGATCGCAAGGATTTAGATAAATTAATTCAGTTACTTGCTCAAGAACCAATCGCCAAAGTTTTCCTTCCTGTCACCTTATGGCAACAATTAGCAGAAATATACGGAGAGGAAGAACATCTATTTGAGAATATTAGAGAAGCGATCGCTTGTGGCGAACAACTCCAGATTACTCAACCAATGATTAAGCTGTTTCAACGTCTGGAGAATTGTAGACTCTATAATTTCTACGGCCCTACGGAAGCAGATTTAGTTACAGCTTATGAATTTAGCGACCAGCCAGAAGAGTGGCCAATTTATCCACCAATTGGTAAACCTGCCGTCAACGTACAAGTTTATCTATTAGACCGCAATTTCCAACCCGTGCCAATTGGTGTTCCTGGCGAATTGTACGTCAGCGGTGATGGTTTAGCTCGTGGCTACCTCAACCGCCCAGATTTGACAGAGCAAAAATTTGTCCCAAATCCGTTTCAGGAGGCAGGAGGCAGAAGACTATACAAAACTGGTGACTTAGCTAAATATTTACCAGATGGCAACATTGAATTTGTAGGACGCATCGACGATTTAGTAAAAGTTCGGGGCTTTCGGGTTGAACTTGGTGAAGTTGAAGCAGTCTTGAGTAAACATCACCAAATTAACCAAGCAGTGGCTAAGGTGTTTGGGCAAAGTGCCAGAGAAAAATATTTAGTCGCTTACTTCGTACCAATTCAAGGACAGACTCTCAGCATCGAACAGTTGCGTAATTTTTTGCAAGACCAGTTGCCAGAGTACATGATTCCATCGGCTTTTGTGCAGATAGAGTCCTTCCCCTTGACCCCCAATGGTAAAGTTAACCGTCGCGCTTTGAGCGAACCGACGACCAACCGACCAGAATTAGCCCAAACTTTTGTTGCACCCCGGACTCCCACCGAAGAAATTTTGGCAGGTATCTGGAGGGATGTTTTAGGGTTAGAACAAGTTGGAATTTACGACAACTTCTTTAATTTAGGAGGACATTCATTACTTGCGACTCAGGTTATCTCTCTGACACGCAAAGCATTTAAGATCGAATTACCCCTACGAAGTTTATTTGAATCTCCTGCGATCGCAACTTTAGCTAGAACAGTTGAGGCAGCTAATCAGCAAGAAATTACACCATTAAAAGTGGAACGTTGGCGTAGTCCGTCGCAGACATCGCAGGATGAAATACTGCCAATCTCCTTAACTCAGTTAGAATTTTGGTTTTTCGAGCAATTCTATCCAGGTAATCCTGTTTACAACCTGCCGCTAGTCTATCGCGTCACGGGTTCGCTGGATGTGAAAGCGTTGGAGCAGACTTTAACGGAAATTGTGCGACGACATGAAACCTTCCGAAGCACCTTTAAGCTTAAGAACGGACAAGTAGTTTATGTAATTTCTCCCGAACCTATATTTGATTTTGCCGTAATAGACGTACAAGACATATCTGAAGCGAAACAACAAGCCGAAAAAGAAATTAAGCAGCCTTTCAATTTAGCGCGGGGGCCATTATTGCGGAGTAAGCTTTGGCGTTTGAGCGAAACCGAGCATTTGCTTGTTGTCACTACCCACCATATTGTTGCTGATGGTTGGTCTTTCAGCGTGTTAACCCAAGAAATGGCAACCCTTTACGAAGCTTTTTCTCAAGGTAAACCCTCACCCCTGGCCGAGTTACCCATTCAATATGCAGACTTTGCCCATTGGCAGAGGCAATGGTTGCAGGGGCAAGTTTTGGAATCACAGATGCAATTCTGGAAACAACATTTAGGTCTTACCCCGCCAGTTTTGAAAATGCCAACTGATCATCCACGCTCAGCCGTGCGAACCTTCACAGGTGCGCGTCAACCATTGGTAATTTCTAAAGACTTAACCAAAGCACTCAAGACATTGAGTCAGCAGGAAGGCGTAACCCTATTTATGACCTTGTTAGCAGCACTCAAAACATTACTTTTCTGCTACACAGGACAACCAGACATCATTGTGAGCAGCACCGTTGCCAATCGTACCCGCCCAGAAACAGAAGGATTGATTGGTTTCTTTGTCCATTTACTGCCATTCTGCACCAACTTAGAAGGCAATCCCAGCTTCCGCGAACTACTGCGGCGAGTGCGGGAAGTGGCTTTAGGAGTGTATACACATCAGGAAATGCCTTTCATCAAACTACTAGAAGAACTGCAACCAGTTAGAGACTCTAGTTACACACTGCTAGCTCAGGTGATGTTTGTTTTTCAAAACACTCCAGAAGATGATTTAAAACTAGCAAACTTGACTTTAAAAGAGGAGTTTATTGCAACTGATACCAAAGACACAGCCGAATTTGATTTAAATTTGACACTCCAAGAAACATCAGAAGGAATTGAAGGCGCTCTAGTCTACAAAACCGATTTGTTTGAAGCTGCTACTATTTCCAAAATGGTAACAATCTTTCAAAGTTTGCTTGAATATATTGTGACTAATCCTGAGCAACGTCTTAACGAACTTCCCTTTTTATCTGAAGGAGAAAACTTACCAATTCAAAATTTCAGATTGCCAGTAAATACAAAAAAATCTGACAATGATTTTATTGAACCTGCCACCCCTACAGAAGAAGTCATTCTAGCTACTTGGAAAGAAGTTTTAGGATTAGAACATATTAGTACTCAAGATAACTTCTTTGATCTGGGAGGAAATTCTGCTCTTGTTCTGCAACTAATATACAAACTACAGCAAGCTTTGCAAGTGGAGTTACCTTTAATTGACCTATTTGAAAAAACTACTATAGTTCAGCAAGCAGAAGCTATCTACGATTTACAAAACAATTTATAGGACTCCTATTTAATTGTTGAACAAGACTCAGTACTGATCTATGCTTTCTTTCCTATTCCCTACCCACACAAGTAAATTCAGGAATCAAACCGGATTCCTATATATAGCAGTCCTTAACTTGGCGCTCTTGGTTCGGATGAATCTTGAATTTTAAAATCACTCTGACTCAAACTAGAAAAAAATTGTGGACTCCTACCTTTTCGACCTAAAAAATAAAGTTGCCATTATCACCGGATCTGCACGAGGAATCGGCAGAGCGATCGCTCAAGGATTAGCATCTGTAGGCACAAAGGTTGTAGTTGCTGATATTAAAGCAACCGAAGCAGAAAAAACCGCACAAATAATTCAGGAGGCTGGAGGTGAAGCGATCGCAATTCCCACCGATGTCAGAAATCGCCAAGACTGTTTACGCCTGATTTCGCAAACCGTGGCGCACTATCACAGGCTTGACATCATGGTGTGTAATGCCGGAATTGACATCATCAAATCGGCGGCTGACTTAGAAGAGTTGGAGTGGGATAACATCATCAACGTCAATTTGAAAGGATACTTCCATTGCGCTCAACTAGCCGCAAAACAAATGATTGAACAAGGGACAGGTGGCTCAATTATCATGAACTCTTCAATCGGGGGTGTAGTGGGAATCAATGGCTCGGCGGCTTATACAGCAGCCAAAGGAGGGGTAAATTTACTAGTGCGATCGCTAGCACTGGAATGGGCAGATCATCAGATTCGCGTCAATGCTTTTGCTCCTGGTTACATCGACAACATTATGGAAGGTACTGAGACATTTAGGCGATCGCCCCAAGAGGATCAGCAACATCTAAGTGCGGTGATTCCCATGAAACGACGCGGTAAACCAGAGGAACTCGTAGGCCCAGTGATATTTCTCGCATCTGAAGCCGCTTCTTATGTGACGGGCGCAATTTTGATGGTGGATGGGGGATACAGCGCCATGTAGGGCAGGTAAATGAAGTTTCTGGGGACACAAATATGGAAAGATTGATAAAATTTACTGCTATCCGCCGACGGCAATTGCCAATTTTACTAGGATTTATCCTGGGAATGTTCGCAATTGTTGTAGTTAGTTGTTTCCAAACTCATTTGCTTGCCAAACCAGTAAAAAACTCTCAAATCATCGTTAGTAGTTCTGTCGAACCCAACACCTTTAATCCTCAGCTAATGCAGCAGGGAGTAGGAATTTTAACTTACCTGTACGAAGGGCTAATTCGTGAAAATGGTCAAGGAAAAATTCAACCAGCATTAGCGCGATCGTGGCAAATTTCTGAAGATAAAAAGCGAGTTGTTTTTACACTAAGAAAAGGATTAAAATGGTCAGATGGTGAACCACTAACTGCCGATGATGTGGTGTTTACTTATAAAGATATTTATACAAATGCCGCCATTCCTTCTTATGCCAAAGATTTTTTGCAAATAGGCAAAAATCGCAGTTTTCCTACAGTGAAAAAGCTGGATAATTGGCGCGTTGAGTTTACCCTTCCAGAACCTTTTGCTCCCTTTATTCGCACAACAAAACTAGAAATTTTACCCGAACACATTCTGCGATCGTCTATAACCACAAAAGACTCAGCAGGTAGACCGCTATTCCTTTCAATCTGGAGTACAGATACTCCACCCAACCAAATTATTAGCAACGGTGCTTATAAATTAGAATCTTATATTCCAGGTGAGCGGATAACCTTTCGCAAAAATCCCTATTACTGGCGTAAAGATTTTGAAAGTCATACTCAGCCATATATTGATCGGATTGTTCAAAGTACAGTCAGTAACAATGATACGGCGTTAATTCAATTTCGTTCTGGAGGTCTTGATTTTATTGACGTGAATCCTAATTATTTTTCATTATTGAAACGAGAAGAAAAACAGGGAAAATTCACAATTTATAATGGCGGTTCTCAAATAGGAACCACCGCGATGATGTTTAATTTGAACACAGGACGTAGAAATGGTCAACCTTTAATCGATCCGATTAAATCTCGCTGGTTCAATATGGTGGAATTCCGCCAAGCAGTTGCTTATAGCATTAATCGTCCGCGTATGCTCAACAATCTCTTTGAGGGTGTAGGGGCGCTACAAAATTCACCCATCGCAGTGCAAAGTCCTTACTATCTCTCTCAGCAAGCAGGTTTATCAGTCTACAACTATAATCTTCAGAAGGCAAAAGGCTTACTTCTCAAGGCAGGTTTTCGATACAACAATCAAGGTGAATTATTCGATGTCGATGGTAATCGAGTCCGGTTTACGCTCACTGCCAATGTCGGTAATAAAGTGTTGCAAAACATGGCTCCTTTAATTAAAGACGATTTGAGCCAGATAGGAATTCAGGTAGATTTGAATTTAATTGCAGTGGGATTGGTTGTGGACAAATTAGCAAATCGTCTGGATTGGGATTGCCAAATTATTGATGGTTTTCCGATGACGATAGAACCCAACGAAGCAATAAATATTTGGTCTACTAAAGGAAACTGGCATTTTTTTAATCGCCAACCTCAAGCTGGACAAACGCCGATAACTGGGCAGCAGGTAGCAGATTGGGAGCAAAAAATTGCCGATCTCTACATTCAAGGTGCAGCAGCAAATGAAGCACAGCGACAAAAGATTTATGCAGAAACTCAAAAGTTGAGTCAAGAATATTTGCCGTTTATTTATCTAGTTAATTCGTTATCAATGATATCTGTACGAAATCACATTCAGGGGGTAAAACACTCTGCTTTACAAGGAACATTTTGGAATATTTATGAACTGAAAAGTAATCCTATCAATAATTAACAAATTTGAAGCAAATTCTTCAAACCTTTGCGTTTACTTTGCGACCCTCTGCGTTTCAAAACATTACGATTTTACGCAAAGCTGCACTTAGAAAAACAAAATTAAATCTAACTTTCAAAATTACGAATTACAAAGAGGAATTTTTAAACAATGAACCCAATCAAAGAACGTGAACCCCAAGTAATTGTTTCTACGCCGATTCCTGTGATTGATTTCCATCCATTTATGGTTGGTGATGTTGCGGCTAAAGAAACAGTAGCCAATCAAATCTCGTGTGCTATTCAAGAAACTGGATGTTTTTACCTCGAAAATTGTGTACCTCAGACCTTAGTTGAGCAAGTGTTTGCTCAAGCCCAGAGTTTTTTCGCACTACCACAGGAGGAGAAAAACCAAGCAAAACTAATTCCTGGTACGAGTCGAGGCTATGTTGTTCGTGGTAAAGAGAGGGTATTGCTGGAAGCGTTCAATTTTGGTTTAGACGTTGCGCCAGCAGAAGCGGGTGTAACTCCTCAGCAGTTTGGTGAACCGAATCAATGGCCTGAAAACCAAAAAGAGTTTCGCCAAGTGCTATTGGAATTTTTTACAAATTGTCGTGATGCGTCTTTTAGAATTTTACAAGCGATCGCGATCGCCTTAAAACTACCAGATTCCTACTTCACCGATTTCCATCTAGAACGCAACTTCAACACCTCCATAAATCACTATCCACCTCTACAACAACCCCCCTCTCCCGGCGAGACGCGCTTCGCCGAACATACAGATTACGGCAGTATCACCTTAATATTTCAAGATGAGACGGCTGGATTAGAAGTTTGCAACGATGCTGGGGAATGGATTGCAGCCCCCTTCCTCCCTGGAAAAGTGCTGGTTATCCTTGCAGATTTAATGCAGCGCTGGACAAACGATAAGTTTCCCGCCACCAAACATCGAGTTCCCCTCCCTTCCAAATTCCCTAGTAATCCCAGGTACTCGATTATCTATTTTGAGTCTCCTGATTACGATGCCGAAATTACTTGCTTAGAGTCAAACGCAACTCCCAACTATCCACCAATTCGCACGCATGAATATATCAATCAAATCGCTACAGGAGGTTATACCTCTGAGAAAAAATAGCATGAGCTTGTAAACGCAAAGGTACGCAAAGTTTTTTATGATGACACCAATTAACGAACTGACAAAAAAATCTATCATTTCCACACCTATTCCTGTTATTGATTTCCATCTATTTTTAGTGGGTGACACGGTTGCTCAAGAATTAATTGCCAATCAAATCGCCAGTGCTTTACAGGAAATGGGATGTTTCTACCTAAAAAATCACGATATTTCCCCAACTTTGGTTGCTCAAGCATTTGCTCAAGCCAAGCATTTTTTTGCACTGCCGTTAGAAGATAAAAAACAGATAGCTTTAACAGAAAATTGTCACCGAGGATATATTCCGATGGGGATGTCAAGCATACTCAGCGAACAATTTTACTTTGGGAGAGAAATGAACCCAGAGGAATTGAATAAAGTAGATCATCCTTTTCACCAAGCGAACCAATGGCTACAAAATCAACCGGAATTTAAAGAAGCGATGTTGCAATTCTTCGCAGCTTGCCACACAAGTACGCTGAAAGTTCTTGAAGCTTTAGCTATTGCTTTGAAACTGCCAAAGTCTTATTTTACTGAATTGCATTCTGAGCAAAATCATGCTGTGGGATTGCATCATTATCCAGGTGCATCTCAACTTTCGCCAGCCCAAAATATTCGCCTGGGAGAACATACAGATGGCAATACTATCACCTATGTATTTCAGCATGAAGTAGAAGGTTTAGAAATTTCTACCAAAACTGGAGAACGAGTTCCAGTTCCTATTATTCCTGATACAGTTGTTGTCATGGCAGGAGAAATTTTGCAACGATGGACTAACGATAAAGTCTATGCTACAAAGCATCAAGTTGCAATACCATTTACATCCCAAGGCATCCAGCCAAGATATTCCTTTGCATTTTTTGCATCTCCTAATAATGATGCCGAAATTGCCTGTCCTGAGAGTTGTTTAGAGGGAAATAAAGCTGCAAAGTATGCACCCATTCTAACCAGCGAGTTTTACACCCAAAGGAATAATCAAAACAAATCGCTTTTAATTTCCTCTGAGAATTGAACGGCTCAGAAATTTTAGCCGTACACCATTCGCATACACGTTTGTTTATAAACAATAAACAAACTGCGATATGAGTACAAATATCAATAAAGCAGTAAATCTTACAACATAAAAGTTTATTTTAAAGGCAAACTGACAATGAATGTAGATATTTGGAAAACAATAGTACCAAGACCAGTAGTTATCTTTATTTATAGCTTAATTTTTATACTTGCTTTGATTTCGACTACTGGATTCATCAATACGGTTTTGCCGTCTTCTATGACTCCTAAAAATCTTGGCGAGGTCAGTATTAAGTTTCAATACTTCACTGAACACAAAGATGATTATGATGTGATTTTTTTAGGGCCAAGTAGCACATACTATGGTGTTATCCCGAAAGTGTTTGACGAATTCATGGTAAAAGAGGGTAAGAGTATAAAGTCTTTTAATTTTGGTATTCCCGGTGCAAATGTCTCAGAGATTGATTTTTACTTAAAAAAGATTCTGGCTTTAAAACCAGCAAACTTAAAGTGGATATTTGTAGATCCTTTAGTTAATTTTTTTCAATTTTCCCCTACTTCCGCTAAAGAAATCTATTGGCATACTCCTCGTAAAACAATAGAAAATGTGCAATTAATTCTGGCATCAAATCTTAACTGGAAAAGAAAGATTCGATATGTTTATTTCAACTTCAAAAGCTTTATTTACCAATCATTAGGAATTGGTCAGCTTTCTAGTGTCTGGCAAGAAAAAATATTAGCATCAAACTTATTAAAATCAAATTCATTAGAAGAAATATCTGAGGAAAGGTTAATTCAAGAAGCTGGATATTACGCAATGGATTGGAGAAAAGATATTGAAGACTGGAAGAAAGATTTTTCATTAAGATTTTTAGATGATTATAAACAAGATTTAAAAAAAGCCAGCCCACAAAATTTTAATCAAGAGATAACACCTAGTAATACATACAGCCTTTATGGAATTAAAATGATTAAAGAAATTGCTTACAAGATTAATAACCAGAAGGAAATTAGCAAAAACAAAATTGAGCCGATCTTTTTTATTCCTCCAAATCTAGAGTTTGAAAATAACAATGCTATTATCAAAGCTTACGATTTAGGGTATATTCCAGTCTTATTCGCTTTTAATAATCCTCAAAGGTTTGCTAATTTATATAAACTCGATCACAGAATCGATCGTGTACATCTAAATTACCAAGGCGCTCAAGAATTAACTCTTGCTATGGCAGAAAAATTTTCTCAGCATCTTAAGTTATCTCAAGCTATATCGATAAGTCAGAATTGATCTGCTAGAAGGCTACTTATGAACTGACAAAACTTGAATTAAATTCACACATTAGCATAAATATGGTTTTTACAGAATTTCGTTTTCTCTTTTTCTTTATTCTTATTTTCTGCGTCTACTGGGCTTTACAGAAACACAATCATCGTAAATCCTGGTTGTTAATCTGTAGTTATATCTTCTATGGTGCTTGGGATTGGCGCTTTCTTTCCCTGCTTTTACTCTCGACAGTAGTTGATTATTTTGTCGGTTTGATGCTATCTAGACCACAGTCCGATAGTTCAAAAGCAGGAAAAGAAATTCAAGTTAGCAATGCAGTACAAAATGGAGAAACTCAAAATAGATGGATATTCTCTTGGGATACACTGCTGAATAAACCAACGAATAAACAACAGCGCCAAGCATGGTTAGCACTCAGTTTAGTTGTAAATTTAGGATTATTAGGATTTTTTAAGTACTATAACTTTTTTACTGATTCTGCCTCACACTTATTAAATTTTTTGGGGCTACCTATTAGTATTAAAACCCTTGCAATCATTCTTCCAGCAGGCATTAGCTTTTACACATTTCAAACTCTGAGCTATTCTATTGATGCGTATCTGGGTAAACTAAAACCTATTAGAAGTTTTTGGGATTTTTCTCTATTTGTAGCTTTTTTCCCTCAATTAGTTGCAGGCCCCATTGTCCGCGCATCTACTTTTTTGCCTCAACTATTAACTCCGAAAACTTTAAGCGAGGTTGATTTTCGGGGGTGTTTAACGCTTTTTATGGTGGGATATTTCAAGAAAGCTTGTATTTCGGATAATCTTTCTCCCTTGGTAGACCAGTATTTCACGAATCCAGAAATTTATACCGCCTTGAGTTGCTGGATTGCTGTGATTTCTTTTGTTATACAAATATACTGCGACTTTTCTGGCTATTCTGATATGGCGATCGCTTGTGCCGGCTTACTTGGATATAAGCTACCTCTCAACTTTAATTTTCCCTACTTTTCGAGAAATATCACTGAGTTGTGGCAACGTTGGCACATTACCCTTTACAGCTGGCTGCGAGACTATATTTATATCCCTTTAATGAGAATGCGACCAAAAGCTCAACGCACAGAACTGTTTGGGTATAGAAATATTCTCATTTTGATGCTTACCTCTGGATTCTGGCATGGTGCTGCTTGGCATTTTGTCGTTTGGGGAGGATTGAATGGAATCGCTGTAGTTGTTCATAAGCAATGGTCATCTTGGATTTCTCCCTACAAGCAATTTTTGACACTGAGAAATATGTTAGGAATGCCTCTAACATTTTATTGGTTTTGTGCTTCTGCAATCTTCTTTCGGAGTAATGATTTCAGCAGTGCGATGGAAGTAGAGAAAAGTTTTCTATTCTTTAATTCTCCTGGATTTCAAAATCTAAATATCCAAATTGGATGGTTTTTTATCCCTTTAATTATCATGCATTGGGCAGCCTATAAGGGTTGGTTCGCGGAGGTGTGGCGTAAAATTCCCAATTGGAGTTTTGCTGTTTTCTATGGGATGTTAGTTTCAGTGATACTTCGGTTTGCAGCAATCAGTCCTCAAGCTTTTGTTTACTTTCAGTTTTAATGAGCGTTAGTAAAAAACCTTTTTTTAATATGAGCAATAATCCCATTTTGCAATCCATACAATCTTTGATTCACTACTTGCCATTTAATAAACAAAAGAGTTTGACTCTATGGAAATTGAGCGATATCGAGTTATGAATTAAGCCGTTATTATATCTATAAGAAAAATGTATATTCTGGGAATTTCAGCTTATTACCACGATAGTGCCGCCGCCTTAATTGTTGACGGTGACATTGTTGCCGCAGCTCAAGAGGAGCGTTTTTCTCGTAAAAAACATGATGCGAGATTTCCTAAAGATGCGATCGCCTATTGTCTCAAACAAGCAGGTATTGGATTGCAACAAGTAGACCAAATCGTTTTCTACGATAAGCCATTGGTCAAATTTGAGCGGCTACTAGAAACCTATCTCGCCTACGCGCCCAAGGGATTGCGTTCTTTTATTGCCGCGATGCCAGTTTGGTTAAAAGAAAAGCTTTATCTAAAATCCCTGTTAAAAAGAGAACTAGCAACCCTCGGAGATTGCAAAAAAACGCAATTGCCCCAACTTTTATTTACTGAACATCACCAAGCGCACGCTGCTTCTGCCTTTTTCCCCAGTCCCTTTGATCGGGCGGCGGTGCTGTGCCTCGATGGAGTTGGAGAGTGGGCAACCACCTCGGTTTGGTTGGGAGAAGACCATCAACTAACTCCCCAATGGGAAATTGATTTTCCCCATTCTTTAGGGCTACTTTATTCTGCCTTCACCTACTACACGGGTTTCAAGGTCAACTCTGGGGAATACAAACTCATGGGTTTAGCGCCTTACGGTGAACCCAAATATGTAGACCATATCCTCAACCATCTTTTGGATCTCAAAGAAGATGGCACGTTTCGGTTGAATATGGACTACTTCAACTACGCCACGGGGTTGACCATGACTACCCCGAAATTTCATGAACTGTTTGGTGGTTCGCCACGCCAAAGCGAGGGTAAACTTACTCAGCGAGAAATGGATATAGCTTGTTCTATCCAATACGTTACCGAAGAAGTGGTTTTGCGTTTGGCAAGAACGGTTAAGAAAGAACTGAATACAGACTATCTCTGTTTAGCTGGTGGAGTTGCCTTGAATTGCGTCGCCAATGGACGCATTTTGCGAGAAACGAATTTTCGAGATATTTGGATTCAACCCGCCGCCGGGGATGCAGGGGGAGCAGTTGGGGCAGCATTAGCTATTTGGCATCAATATCATGAAAAGCCGCGCATTCCTCACGATGGAGATGCTATGCGCGGCGGCTATCTAGGCCCTTGCTTTGGGAAAACAGAGATTCAAGACTATCTCCAGTCTGTGAATGCGCCCTATCAATATTTAGAAGATGACAAACTCATGCCTCATCTTGCCGAAATTCTAGAGCAAGGGAACGTTGTAGGTTGGTTCTCTGGACGGATGGAGTTTGGCCCACGGGCGTTAGGTGGTCGCTCGATTATCGGTGATCCTCGCAGTTCTAAGATGCAGTCGGTGATGAACCTGAAAATAAAATACCGCGAATCCTTCCGTCCCTTTGCCCCTTCCGTCTTAGCAGAACAGGTTTCCAACTACTTTGAGATTGACCGTCCCAGCCCTTATATGCTTTTGGTTGCACCCATCAAAGCCGAGTTGCGAATTCCCATGACAACAGAACAAGAGGAATTGTTTGGTATTGAAAAGTTAAACGTGAAGCGATCGCAAATTCCCGCCGTCACCCACGTAGATTACTCGGCTCGGATTCAAACCGTTCATCAACAAACTAATCCTCGATACTATGAGTTGCTACGTCATTTTCAGGCAAAAACTGGCTGTGCAGTTTTGGTAAACACATCATTTAATGTCCGGGGTGAACCGATTGTGTGTACCCCAGAAGATGCCTATCGCTGTTTTATGAGAACAGAGATGGATTATTTAGTGTTGGAGAACTTTATCCTGGCCAAATCTGATCAACCCCAGATCCAGAAAGATGAATCTTGGAAAACAGAATTTGAATTAGATTAACGCTGATGAACGAAATACAACAACTTGATCGGAAAGGACTACGGGATTTTGGACTGCTTGGCGGTGCGATCGCGGCTGGCTTATTCGGTAGTCTACTACCCCTGATCCACCATGAATCTTTACCCATTTTACCTTGGGTAATTGCTAGCATTCTTTGGGTTTGTGCGATCGTTGCACCCTCTACCCTCAATGGTATCTACCAAATTTGGATGAGGATTGGCCTAGTTTTAGGCTGGATTAATACGCGCATCATTCTAAGCATTGTTTTCTATGCTTTATTGATGCCAATGGGTTTAGTAATGCGGGGTGTATTTCATCAAGACACCATGAAAAGAAAGTTAGATGCTGATTTAACAACTTATCGCGTTATCAGTCAAGTAAAACCTAGAGAAAAAATGGAGAAACCTTTCTAATGTTTGAAACAACACAAGACTTCCTCAAAGATTTATGGGGCTTTCTCAAAGAACGTCAAAAATTCTTCTTGCTTCCACTTATCGGCACACTATTGCTTTTAGGTCTTCTGATTGTGTTCGCACAGTCATCCGTTCTAGCACCATTTATTTACACGTTGTTTTAAGGAATATAACGTGACAACATCATCACAATTTAAGCCTTGGCTACAAAATTTATTGCTCATGCTGGCTGGAATTATAGTTGGGCTGTTGATTGTTGAAACTTTTGCCATTAGTACGGGAGTTGCTGCTCCGCAAAAGTCTAAGGCACAAATTTTTTATCAATTTATTCAACCGGATGCTCAATTAGGCTATAAGCCCAAATCTAATCTCAGAGACTTTAAGACTGTTTGGAAGGAAGCAAAAGTTGCAGAGGTCGCTAATACAGATGGTTATGGATTTCGCAATCTTGGTAAAGATTACACACAATCTAACTTGTATTTTATTGGAGATTCATTTACATGGGGTCAATGGGTCAGTGAGGAAAAAACATTTCCCAGGATTGTTGAATCAGAACTGAAGCAACCAGTAATTAACTTAGGTGTTCCGGGTTATTCTTTTGCACAATATGAAACATTGTCTAATGAATGGATATCTAAATATAAACCCAATACGGTAATCTTATCTATAGTTGCTAATGATTTGACCAATTATTCATCTGATATTGGTCAAAAGATATACGATACGCTTAAAGAGAGAAGTTTTTCGCCTTGGTATGAAAAAACTTTTTTGTACCAGTTCGTTTTGAAAAATAACAAAAAAAGCTTACAAGCATCAATCACAAATCCTATTTCTAAAGAAGCAAAAAATGGTTTAACTCTATTTAATTTATCGCTGGCACAACCTGAATCAGGTGTTGGTGTAGATAGCGATTATTTGAAATCTGGTGCTGCTGTAAAAGTAGAAGCGGCATTATCACGCATCATTAACTTGACCAAAGAAAATCAAGTGAAGCTGTTTGTTTTTCTTGTACCTTCAAAAGAATCAGCATATATCAACGATTACATCAAGTTGTTTCCTGAGAATGTAGCTTTGCTCAAAAATGAAGAGATTGGGTATCAGCGTTTATGTGAGATCGCGAAATCACAAGATGTAACTTGTGTCAATCTAACTGATGATTTTAGGAAAAATAGTGAGCAAGAAAAGCTTTACTTTGATATCGATGGTCATTGGAATTCTGCGGGACATAAACTAGCCGCTAAGGTGATTTTAGATACTCTAGATAATTCGTAATTCGTAATTCGTAATTCGTAATGACGCTCCTGCGTCGCTAACGCTGCGCTAACGTAATTCGTAATTAATTGTTTTGAAAAAATCAAAGAGCAAATGACAATAAGCCAAACAACTGTAGAGGAAATATCTAACGAAATGCCAACTGGCGAAATGGAACCTCAAGATGCGTCTCGACGTATGCCCTATCCTCCACCAACCCCATACCCGATGATGGGTGCTGCTTCAACGGAAGATATGCCAACTTTTGCGATGGATGGCGAAAATCTTGGGGGTTACTCCCAGTACGGTGTTGCTGCTAGTTCGAGGGCAGAAAATCAGTTAGATATCTTTACCATTGGTAAGGATAGCGCTATGTACTACAAAAAGTGCGATCGCTCAGTCTGGAGTGATTGGGAAAGGCTAGGGGGCTTCTGTATTTCTGCGCCAGTGGCGGTTTCTAGACGAGAGAACCGGATTGATACTTTTGTGATTGGGGGCGATCGCTCCGTCTACTACAAGTACTGGAATGGCTCAACCTGGAGTGATTGGTTAAATCTTGGGGGTTACTCTCAGTTTGGTGTCGCGGCTGCTGCTTGGGGAGAACATCGGCTGGATCTTTTTATTGTCAACTGGGATGGAGCCATATACCAAAAGTTTTGGGATGGCTCAATCTGGAGTGATTGGGAAAGGCTTGGTGGCTACTGTATTTCAACACCAGCTGCCATTTCTTGGGGATTAAACCGGATTGACATCTTTGCCTTGGGTAGCGATCGCGCCGTCTACCAAAACTACTGGAATGGCTCAAATTGGGTTGGTTGGGAAAAACTTGGTGGCTACTCTCAGTATGGTGTTGCGGCTGCTTCTGGAATTGAAAATCGCCTAGATATCTACATTATTGCTCGTAATGGTGCTGTGTACCAGAAGTACTGGGATGGCTCAAACTGGATCGGTTGGAATAATCTCGGTGGCTACTCTATTGCTGCACCGGCTGCGGTTGCCTCAGCGCCAAACCGCGTTGACACTTTTGTGTTGGGTAGCGATCGCGCCGTTTACCACAAGTGGTACAGCGTAGCTGGCACAGTTTAATTAATTGGATCACAGAACAAGCGGATTTATTCGTGAGAGCAATCTAAAATCTAAAATTTAAAATCTAAAATCGGATGACAACAAGCTATCCAACTACACCAGCAATTTCTCAGACTCAACCCACTGGGGGTATGCCATTTCCGGCGATGAGTCCCGCCTCAAAAGAAGGTATGCCAACATTTTCCAGCGATTGGGAAAATTTAGACGGATACTGCCAGTATGGTGTAACAGCCGCTTCTTGGTCAGAAAATCGCCTGGATATCTTACTCACCGCGAGTATTGGCCCTCTGTGGCATAAGTGGTGGGATGGCTCAACTTGGAGCGATTGGGAAAGACTCGGTGGTTATTGTATTTCCTCGCCAGCTGCGGTTTCTTGGGGGGCGAACCGCATTGACACTTTCGTTTTGGGTAGCGATCGCGCCACTTACCGGACATGGTGGGATGGTTCAAAATGGAGTCGTTGGGAAAACCTTGGCGGCTACTCCCACTATGGTGTCGCCGCCGCTTCTGATGGTGAAAATCGGCTAGATATTTTTACTGTTGGCATTGATGGCGGGATGTACCACAAGCGTTGGAATGGTTCAACCTGGAGTGATGGGGATAATCTCGGTGGATACTGTCTTTCTGCACCAGCTGCGGTTTCTTGGGGGAAAAACCGCATTGATACCTTTGTCTTAGGTGGGGATGGCGCGATCTACCGCAAGGGTTGGAATGGCTCAACTTGGAGTGCTTGGGAAAACCTTGGAGGGTATTGTCAGTACGGTGTTACCGCCACTTCTACTACTGAAAATCAACTAGATATCTTTACTGTTGGCTGTGATGGTGCAATGTACCGCAAGAGTTGGGATGGTTCAGCCTGGAGTGATTGGGATAATCTCGGTGGATATTGTACTTCTGCACCAGCTGCGGTTTCTCGGAGTCCTAACTGCATTGACACCTTTGTTGCAGGTGGCGATCGCGCCGTCTACCACAAATCTTACTAAACTCATGCACTCCACGCACAAATGAATGATTGTATTGAATAGTTGTTGATATTTTACGGGTTCAAAATTATGTATATTTATCAAGTTGAAATCTCCAATTTTTGTAATCTAACCTGTTCTTACTGTCCTCACCCATCTCAAGGTAGATCGAAAGGAAATATGTCTTTTTCTACATTTGTAGATGTTGTTGAATTAGCACTTGAATGTGGACAAAAAGATTTGTTTCTTAACAATTTTGGAGAACCCCTACTTCACCCAGAATTATTAGACTTTATCGCCTATGCTAAAACCAAAGGAATTGAGTGCAATTTTATCACCAACGGTATACTCCTTGATGAGGCAATGGCATGGCGCTTGTCTGAATTAGGAATACACGATATTTATCTCTCGGAACATCTGATTGGGCAGAAAGAGCGCATTCAACAAATGTTTCAGGAAAAATCTATTCCTTTGTCTATCGTCTATACCTATAATCCTCATCAGCAGGAAAAGCATGATTGGGCTGGACAAGTTACTTCTAAAACTACATCACGCCGAAGTTTAACTAGTACAATAGAAAAGCAAAAGCCGTGCATTTTTGAAACTAAAAAACGAGTTGTGGTTTTGTGGGATGGAAGTATCAACACCTGTTGTATAGATGTAAATGGAACAGGTATTGTGGGTTCTGTTAAAGATTATCTTGGTAGAACACATGAATATGAATTTAATTCAATCCCACTATGCAGCACTTGTGATTTAATGCGTGAAGAATAATTATTCAATCAGGCAGGGGCAGAAGATTCAATTCTATTTTTAGATAAATACTATCAATTACCAAGAAAAAATCATCAGTTTTTTAGGAATGTTTGAACTATGACCTCAATCAATGAACTAGCAAAGCAAACAACTATTGCATCACAGATACCCATTATTGACTTTCACCCTTTTATTGTGGGTGACAGCAATACCAAAGCAGCAGTTGCTAACCAAATTTCTTGTGCTATTGAAGAAATGGGCTGCTTCTATTTAAAAAATGGAGTTTCCCAAACTTTAATCGACCAAGCCTTTACCCAAGCCGAGAGATTTTTTACACTGCCATTAGCAGAAAAAGAAAAAGTAGCCTCAGCAGTAACCGGGCGTAGTCGGGGTTACATACCTTTTGAGAAAATGTTTATTGGCGATCAACCAGGACAATTACATGAGTCCTTTAGTTTTGCTAATGAATTTGACCCAAACAAATCCGGGGCTGACGATTATACAGAGTCCTTGGATGTCCCGAATCAATGGCCGCAAAATCCGCCAGAATTTCGTCAAGTTTTGCAGCAATTTTTCCAAGCTTCCCAAGAATGTGCTTTGAGTGTGTTGGAAGCATTTGCGATCGCCCTGCAACTACCAAATTCCTACTTTACCGATTTACATTCTCAGCAAAACCACGCCGGAGTTTTCAATTACTATCCCAATATCTCCCAGGCTCCCAAAATAGGACAAACTCGCTTTTTTGAACACACTGATTTAGGCAGTATCACCTTGCTATTTCAGGATCAAGGAGGAGGACTAGAAGTATACACACCTCAAGGAGAGTGGATTACTACTTCTTCTGTTACTAATACCGTTTTGGTGATGCCGGCAGATATGATGTCACGATGGACAAATGATAAGTTTTGCGCCGCACCTCATCGAGTTTCAGTACCGAATGATTTCCAAAAAGTAAAAGAAAGGTACTCATTTAGCTTTTTTGTAATTCCTAATTACGAAGTAGAAGTTACTTGCCTAGAAAGTTTCTTAAAAAACGATGAATCTCCTAAATATCCCCCAACATTTGTAGGCGATCATCTCCTAAAAAGAACCAAAGACCGAGCCACAAAATATGGACGTAGTTAAGTCTGGTAATTCATCGCATTAATGATTTTCTGAGGTTCGTAGTGAGCGATTTATCGCTGAAATCTAAGAGATTGTTTTAAAAGTCATGATTGATGTATCAAATATTTTTTTACCCCACCCTAACCCTCCCCTTAGAAAGGGGAGGGAACTAGATTTTCCGGTTTCCCCCCTTTATAAGGGGGGATTAAGGGGGGTAATAATTCGATTAAAACATTCTCTAAGGACTAAAGTCCTTACTACAAACTTAATCAATTTACTCTAAGTAAGTGGGTATTAAAAACCCAAGTATATTACGAAACGTAAATAGGCTTAAAACCCTTACTAATGACAAATGACAGCCTTACCCTTTAATTTATGAATTTCATTAAAGAACTCGAACAACAAACTGCAATTTCAACACAAATTCCCATCCTTGATTTCC
The DNA here is from genome assembly GCF_048836525.1 of Nostoc sp. CALU 546. NCBI lineage: Bacteria > Bacillati > Cyanobacteriota > Cyanophyceae > Nostocales > Nostocaceae > Nostoc > Nostoc sp. CALU 546. The sequence goes on along the minus strand of NZ_JAWJTF010000067.1, from coordinate 16,600 downwards.
ATAAATTTACTGCTTCTCAAGTCTTACAGGCAATTCAAGAAGTTGGCTGCTTTTACTTAAAAAACTGTGTTCCCCAAGATGCAATTGATCAAGCCTTTACCAATGCCAATGGCTTCTTTGGGCTACCAGAATCAGAAAAAAGACAACTAGCTTGGAAGGATGGCGCGGCTCTCGGATATTTTTACACTAAGTATAATGGTGACTTTCGGGAAGCCTTCGTCTTCGGTGAAGCTGTTTTAACAGGACAGGTTGATACAGATTCTACTGTGGCGCAACAGGTTCATCAACACCTCGCAGACCATCCCGCCTTTCGTGATGCTGTGCAGCAATTATTCACAGCTTGTCATGATGCTGGTAATCGTATTCTCAAAGCGATCGCCATTGCTCTAAATTTACCAGAATCTTACTTTAGCGATCGCCATCCTCAACAAGCCGACTATGGACTGTTGCATCGCTACTATGAAGTATCCGAACCTCCCCAACCCGGAGAAGCCCGCTTCGAGGAACATACAGACTGGGGCAGTCTTTCCTTACTCTTTCAGGATGAGAATGGCGGACTAGAGGTATGCACCAATGCCGGAGAATGGATTGCTGCGCCCCCACTTCCTAACACACCGATAGTCTTTATTGCAGATGTCATGCAACGATGGACAAACGATAAACTCCCTGCTACCAAACATCGGGTACTAATGCCAGCCGATGCCCGTAGTCTTCCAGAAAGATACTCTTTAGCTTTCTTTCTCTCTCCTGGTGATGATACAGAAATTGCGTGTATTGAAAATTGCTTAGATGCTGGCAAATCTCCTAAATACACCCCAATTCTCACAAAGGAATATTACAAACAAAAAACTGAAGATTTGGCAAAAAGATTTAATGGTTCTAAATGAAAGGGAATGGGGAATGGGGAATGGGGAATGGGGAATAGGAATTACCAATTTTCAAGCAGGGCAATAGATTCAGATGGTGGGGGAAAAGCAACGTCTAAAGCACTCAATTCTTCTTTTGTTAACTGCAAATCGAGGGCAGCACGATTCTGTTCAACGTGGGTGATACTGCTGGCTTTGGGAAAGACTATCACCTCTTGATGCAACAACCAAGCGATCGCCACTTGTGCAACTGTTACGCCGCGCTGTTGGGCAATTGATTGCAATTTGGGATGTTTGAGTAGTTCACCTTGTAACAAAGGTGAATGCGCCATGATCGGGATTCCTCTTTGCCGACACCAGGATAACAACTTCCACTCACTATTACGATGCTGCAAATTGTAGGGGATTTGATTTGTCGCAATAGCTTCACCTCCGGGTAAAGCACTGGCTTCTTCCATATCCTCAACATCAAAATTGCCAACACCATAATCTCGAATTTTGCCAGATTGTTTCAGCGTCTCAAATGCTGCCAACGTTTCTGATAACGTTACAGGCCCCCGCCAATGCAGCAAATAAAGGTCGAGATAATCTGTCTGCAAGCGCCGTAAACTATTCTCACAAGCTGCGATCGCGCCTTGCCCAGTTGCATTGCGAGGCGCAACCTTACTCACAAGAAAGACTGATGAACGATAATTAGCGATCGCTTCGCCAATTAACATTTCCGCCCTACCCTCACCGTAAATTTCTGCCGTATCAATCAACGTCATCCCCAAATCAAGCCCGCGACGCAAAGCAGCAATTTCATTCTCACGCTGGGCGATCGCTTCACCCAATCCCGCAGTCCCCATTCCCAAAACTGGCATCAATCGACCGGATGGTAAACAAATAGTTTTCATTAGCAACTTCTTAACTTAAAACTTACAAACTTGCTTTACTTATCTTCAAGTATTTTTGCACAGTAAAACACAAATGTTTAACTTTTCTATTAAAAAAAATTGCTATTTTCTTTACGGCTTTTAGTGATAAAAATCTTAATTTTAAATACCAAAATCACAACTTAACTTATTTAACTTTTACCTAAAGTCAACATCTAATTAATTATGAAAATTGCCTTCTTCGATTATCCTGTCACCTTAGCAGAACCACCTAAAACTGGAGGAATTCGCTTAGTATCTTACGCGTTAGCACGACGTTTAGCTCGTGCTGGTCATGAAGTTTTATTCTATGGCTCAAAAGGTCACTATCAAGAATTAGAATATCACGAAGATGGCATTACCTATCGCCGTATTCCCGAATCATGGCTTGATAAAATATTAGAACCATTAAACTTTCTTGATATCTGGAACATATCTCATCCTCAACGACCTTTCTATGCATCTAAATTATTTTATTGTGAATTTTACCGACAAGTCGCCAAGGATATCCAAGCACAGCAATGTGATGTAATTCATATAAACATTGTTTTTCAATTTGTTCCCCTCATGCGTGCCTATAACCCCCAAGCAAAAATTGTTTTACATATACATAGTGATTTTCTCCCATTGTTCGATCCAATAATCGTAGAAAAGCACCTTAAATCAGTCGATTTAGTAATTGGATGCAGCGACTATCTAAAAAATCAGGTTCGGAAATACTTGCCTCACGTTAACAGCCAAACTTTATATAACGGTGCAGATACTCGTCACTTCGCCGTCTCTAATCATCACAATAGAGAAGCCAAAAAAAAAGATATTAAACAAATCCTTTTTGTGGGTAGAATTTCACCAGAGAAGGGTATACACGTTTTAATTGATGCCTTTAATAAAGTAGTATCTCGTTATCCCCAAGTACAGCTAAAACTTGTCGGTTCAGAAACCGCATTAGTACCGTGGTACACACTTGATAGAAAAGACCCGCAAATTCAGAATCTTCATCCTTATTACCAAGGTAGCTATCGGGAGCAATTGCAAAAACGAATTGCTTCTAACGCAGCCAGTTCAGTTTTTTTTCTGGGCAAAGTTCCCCATTTCGAGCTATTTGAGTATTATCAGCAAGCAGATATATTTATTTTTCCATCTGTTTGGAATGAGGCATTTGGGATGCCGATTATCGAAGCAATGTCAATGAGATTACCTGTTATTGCTACCCGTGGGGGTGCTTTCCCTGAACTGATAGAGGATGGGAAAACAGGGTTATTGGTCGAACGCGGGGATGTGGATGCTTTAGCCAACGCAATACTGCGGCTGCTTTTAGATGACAATCTCAGAACTGCAATGGGAGAACTTGGACAGCAACAAGCAGTTGAAAAGTTTGATTGGGATCATCAGGCGCAAAAGCTATTGCACCAATATCAAGAAATAGACCTCTTGCAAAAATCGTTGAATCACCCCTCCCCAACCCTCCCCTTGTGAAGGGGAGGGGGCAATATTTCAAGTTTCCCCCCTTTATAAGAGGGGATTAAGGGGGGTCTATTCGACTTATGCAAGAGGTCTAATGATGAAAAGTTTGAATATGCATACACTTAGGAGTTGATCGTGTTAGCAAGTATAGAAAAAACGCCACTGACTATTTTCCGTGAGATGAAACTGTTTATCATTGTTTGGGTGGGACAGCTAATTGCATCTATTGGTAGCAGCATCACCGCATTTGCTTTGGATGTTTGGGTTTACGAACATACTGGTTCTGTTACCCAATTTGCTCTTATTACCCTTTCCAATACTTTACCTCTGATCTTACTTGCACCTGTAGCTGGGTTATTAGTAGATCGGTGGGATCGTAGATGGACAATGATTCTCAGCGATTTATTTGCAACTTTAGCAACAGTAGCGATCGGTGCTTTGTTTATCATCGGTCGATTGGAAGTGTGGCATATTTACTTAGCTAATACCTTCAGTGCTATCTTCGTGGCTTTTCAGATACCCGCTTTCATCGCTTCCATCAGCCTACTAGTACCAAAACAGCACCTTGGTCGTGCTAATGGAATGTTGAGTTTCATGAACGGTACTGCACGGCTCGTAGCCCCACCTTTAGGAGGTGTCTTGTTAGGTATAATTTCTCTCCAGGGGATTATCGTGCTTCACTTAATCACCATATTTTTCGGTGTTAGTCTCCTGTTGTTGCTTCGGTTCCCTAAAGCTACTACTTCTGTTGTTGCAATCAGGGAGAGTTCTTTTCTAAAAGAAACAACTTATGGATTGACCTATTTAATGGCTCGACCAGGACTGCTAGGAGTGTTAATAATTTCAGCTTCTAGCATTTTCCTTGTAGGAGGTGTTCAAGTCATTACTATACCCTTAGTATTATCTTTCGCTCCTGTAACAGTTTTGGGGACTATTCTTTCGCTCTTTGGCGTTGCTGTTTTGGTAGGGAGTTTGCTGATTGGTATTTGGGGAGGTCTAGAGCGTAACATAAATATAATATACGGCTGTATGCTCCTTACCGGTGTGTCTCTTTTCGTTGCCGGTTTGCAACCTACTCTCGTTGTCTTCATTGTTGGCGTCTTCTTATTCTTCTTGATACGACCAATAATTGCTAGTTCAACGCAAGCTATTTTTCAGTCTAAAGTAGAACCTGATGTGCAGGGTAGAGTCTTTTCAATCAAAGGAGCGATGGAAGCCGCAGGTCTACCTCTAGGCTATATTACGATAGGGCCTTTGGCAGAAAAGGTTTTTGAACCCTTAATGGCTACTGATGGTTCCTTGGCAGGCAGTATTGGACAAATTATCGGTGTTGGTACAGGTCGTGGGATGGGACTTCTATTGATGATCGTGGGAATATTGACTATTTCAGCAACTTGTATTGCCTACTTCTTTCCCCGCTTAAGGTTTGTGGAAGATGAACTACCCGATGTTGTTGATGGAGTTGCGTTAGCTACGCCCGCCGCAGGCATCGTTGCTATGTCCCCCTCAGCTATCCCGGAGACTTAAATAAACGATCCAGAAAAAATCAAGACAGCTTTTAATAAATAATGATAATCATTGAGTAAAGAAGGTATGCAATCTAAAGTTTCTCGTGATCAACCCATAACGAATGCTCGTTTGACTTTTAATCAATTTTGGGAGAATGTCAGAGCGATCGCAGGGCCTTACTGGTATCCAACAGAGCCAGGGAGCAGAGCATTTTCAGAGGTGATTCGCACATGGTCAATGCTCGTTCTTCTGGTCTTATTAATAATCGCGCTCGTGGGTGTAACTGCCTTCAATACCTTCATTAGTAATTATTTGGTCAATGTCATCATTGAAGAGAAAGATGCTACTAAGTTTATTCAAACATTATCGATTTATGGCGTTAGCCTAATCTGCGTAACGTTCTTGGTAGGATTTTCTAAATTTCTCAGAAAAAGAATCGCTCTTGATTGGTATGAATGGCTAAATAATCGCATCTTATCAAAATATTTGAGCAATCGTGCTTATTATAGAATAAATTTTAAATCCGATCTCGATAACCCAGATCAACGCCTATCCCAAGAAATTGAACCTATTACCAGTAATGCTCTGAGTTTTTCAGCTACTTTACTAGAAAAAGTACTAGAAATGACGACCTTTATAATAATTCTTTGGTCAATTTCCCAACTTATTGCAGTTGTTCTGCTGACTTATACGATCGTAGGAAATTTGATTGCTATTTACATAACCCAAGAATTGAATAAGATTAATCAAGAGGAACTTGAACTTAAAGCTGAATATAATTATTCTCTAACTCATGTTCGTAATCACGCTGAATCGATAGCTTTTTTTCAAGGAGAAAACCAAGAATTAAATATAATTCAGCGCCGATTTAGTAATCTCCTTAAAAATGCTGAACGCAAGATTAATTGGGAGAGAGGTAAGGAAATTTTTAACAGAGGATATCAGGCTCTTATCCAAATATTTCCGTTTTTAGTACTTGGCCCATTATATATTAACGATGAAATTGATTTCGGACAAGTTGGGCAAGCTAGTATAGCTGCCGGTCTATTTGCTAATGCTATGGCAGAATTAATCAATGAATTTGGGACTTCTGGAAGATTTTCCAGTTACGCTGAACGTTTAGCCGAATTTTCAAATGCCTTAGAAGCTGTTACCAAACAACCAGAGAATGTCAGTACTATTAGAATCCTAGAAGAAAACCATCTTGCTTTTGAAAATGTCACCTTACAAACGCCCAACTATGAACAGGTGATTGTTGAAGATTTATCGTTGTCTGTTCAACCGGGAGAAGGTTTATTGATTGTCGGCCCTAGTGGTCGAGGTAAAAGTTCTCTGTTGAGAGCGATCGCAGGTTTGTGGAATGCGGGGACTGGTCGTTTGGTGCGACCTCCCCTAGAAGAAGTCTTATTCTTACCCCAACGTCCTTACATAATTTTGGGAACTTTGCGCGAACAATTGCTCTATCCTAATACCAGTCGTCAAATGACTGATGCAGAACTCAAAGAAGTTTTGCAACAGGTCAATCTACAAAACTTACTGAGTCGAGTCGATGGCTTTGATACAGAAGTTCCTTGGGAAAATATATTATCGATAGGAGAACAACAACGCTTGGCTTTTGCACGACTGTTAGTGACTCATCCTAGCTTTACTATATTAGATGAAGCAACGAGTGCTTTAGATTTGCAAAATGAGGGAAGGTTATATCAACAGTTACAAGACACGAAAACAACATTTATCAGTGTTGGGCATCGGGAAAGCTTGTTTGATTATCATCAATGGGTTTTGGAACTTGCACAAGATTCCAGTTGGCAACTTGTGACTGTGCAGGATTATAGAAATCAAAAAATAATTACCCATAACTCTACTGAAAATACTCGCATTACTATAGACAGGTTGCCTAATAATGAATCCCAAGATCAATCAGAAATATTGACTCAAAAAGCTAAAAGTGTAGGACTTTCTCATAAAGAAATGACTGAATTAACCTTCTATTCCATTAAGACGATTAGAAGTAAGGCAAGTAAAGGTGAGTCTATCACTGATAGGGACGGCTTGACCCGCCACTATGACAAAGACTTAAAGGTGTGGAAATAGGTTAGTTCCCGGTGCAAAATTGCTGAACAAATCAGATTTGACATCCTCCCCACCCTACTTCGTAGAGGGTGGGGATTCCAAAGATCGCTCTTTAGGTTTCCTCTTTCCACGAGTTGATTTGCTTGAAGGAGTTTCCTCACCCAAGTATTGATCAGTCTCTCCAGAGGCGTTAATTCCGACATGACCTGTCGTACTCAATCCATGAGCTAATATGTTCCGCGCCGCGTTCCAATCCCTATCTTGGGTATGCCCACAATGAGGACAAGAATGAGTTCTAGTACTAAGAGCCTTTTTGACAACCTCGCCACAGTTAGAGCAATTCTGCGAAGTATAGTGAGGTGGAACTGCAACAGTTACTACGCCAAACACCTTGCCAAAATACTCAACCCATTCACGAAACAGCGACCAGGAAGCATCATTAATCGATTTAGCCAAGCGGTGATTCTTGACCATATTCCGCACCATCAAATCTTCATACGCCACGAGGTCGTTAGACTTCACTACGCACCTTGCTGTCTTAACAGCAAAGTCTTTACGCTGGCGACTTACTTTGAGGTGAAGACGAGCAAGTTTATTTCTAAACTTAATTCTGTTCTGAGAACCTTTTTTAGTCTTAGACATCCGGCGTTGCAACCGCTTCAAAGACTTCTCGCTCTTGCGAAGATGTCTAGGATTAGCGACTGTATCCCCGTTACTATCGGTGTAGAAGTGGTTCAAACCAACATCAATACCAATAGTTTTACCCGTTGGCTCTCGCCTTTCTATTCGCTCTTGGTCAATGCAAAATTGGCAATAATAGCCATCTGCACGACGTACAACCCGCACTCTTTTAAAGTGTTTAAGTTGGTAGAAATGCAAGTCACGAGTTCCCCAGAGTTTGAAAGTTCCCGCTTTAAATCCATCGCTAAAAGTGATGTGTCTGCGGTCATCAGAAAGTCGCCACCCACAGGTTTTGTACTCAACAGAACCGTGGGTTTGTTCCTTCTTGAACTTTGGAAATCCCTTTTTTCCAGGTTTACCTTTTTTGCAGTTATCAAAAAACCGAGCAATCGCAGACCACGCTCTTTCAGCACTGGACTGTCTTGCCATTGAGTTCAGCTTCGATACCCAAGGAAACTCAATACTGGCTGCAAGTACAGCGCAAAATTTATTTAGGTCATAGCGTCCAATGCCCTTATTGTCCATCCAGTATCTAAGGCAACTATTACGCACAAAACGAGCAGTTCTGATTGCTTCATCAAGCGCTCGATACTGCGAGTCTTGTCCATCAAGTTTTGCCTCGAATACGAGCATTTATGTCTAACTTTGGCATATAAAAAATATATCATGATTGTTAAAAACTTAGCTACTATGCAGATTCTATTTCGCTAACGCTCAATATCAATCCGCATAGTAGCTAAGTTTTTAACCGCTTTACATCCCCCGCCTACGAGACGTTGAGGCGGGGGTCTTACAGCGATTCGATAAATGGAAAGGTAGTTTTAAATCTGAAACCCTTATCCTGCCGTCAATACGTTAAAAAACCCTTGTGGGAAACCTAGAAGGAATTTTTAGGACTGATTTTTTTGCCAAGCCGAGCGAGAAATGGGAGTTAATGGTTAAAGCATCATCATCTCATCCTCGTAAATTGGCGAAGGTATTGTTACTCATTACTTATTACTTATTACTCCTTACTCCAGAATCACCGCGCCTTTAGGTCGGTGAGGATGTCACCTTCATTCCCCCACTCCCTTAATCCGAATGGCACTAAGAAAAGATACAGCCCTTGTTCTGACTGGAACAAGCCTGGAGGCTGGGAATCCATTCTGGGAGGCTCCGCCTCCAGTAGCTTGAATTGAGGCAGAGCCTCTTTTAAATACATTCCCAGCCTCCAGGCTGGGAACGAGACGACACAAGCTTTTGGGTTTTTCTTAGTGCCATTCCCCTTAATCCTAAAGATGCAACTTGAATCCTGATAGCTTATTCTTTTGTTATCCAAATACTAAGGATGCTTTAGATGGTTGCCCAAATCCAAGAACTTGAAGCGCAGCACTGGGTTAAAACTCGTTCTTCCCTCGACCCTAGCGAATCGACTTTCCTGATTTGGAAAGGTAAAATTTATGCCTTTATCCCCGGCGAAAAAAGACAACTTCTGTTTAAGATGCAGGGATTGAGTGTTAGCCGATGTATTCCCACAGCAGAGGGTAGTTGGGATTTTACTTCTAGGGAACTAACTTACTACCTCAACCCAAAAACAGATGAGGTTTTATCCAAATGGGAGAATCCTTGGACAGGCCAGACAGTTCCGGTGATTCACGTTGCCAATAATCCAGTACAGGGAAAGTTTGAGGGAAATTTCCCTGCACAAGTAGATGGTGATAGCACAACCTTTGTTTTTGATATATTTCCCTATTACCCCAATCCCCTAGCAGACGATCGCAAATTTGCCGAATACAGCCCTAATCCAATTTATCAGGCAGCGGAATTATTTAAATTAACAGTGCCAACCGCAGATTTATTCAACCCAGCACTCTCCTCAGTTTCTCAACTCAAACTGAGTTGGGATCGGATTGGTCAATGGCTTCCCTGGATGAAAATGGGCGATCGCCCCGGTCAACTGATCTACAGTGCTGTAGGTAGCAAAGTCAATGGTTTAACAGAACTACCTCCATTGCTGCAAGACGAAATTAATAACCGTATTCCTCTATATAAACAAGCCCCAAAAGCATTGATAGATGGAGAAGATATGACTTCCTGGTTATACTTCCAAAAGCACTTTGAGGCTTACTTGGCTGGTGAAGTCTTCCCACTTCCCCAAGCAGAAGAATTGTAAACTCTTGGCGATCGCTGAATTGGGGATTGGAGACAAGCAGATAAGGCAACTAGAGAAATAACCTAATCCCCAATCCCCAATCCCCAATCCCCAATCCCCAATCCCCAATTCACTCTTCACCTGAACAATCAAATAGATGTAAACCTAACCGTTGGGAAAGTTCTTCACACACTTTTACCCCCCGGACACTGTTACCACGCACATCTAGCAACGGCGAAAAAACTCCAATGCCCATCTTATTGGGTACAACTGCCATAATCCCGCCAGTAACACCGCTTTTCGCCGGAAACCCTATTTTGTAAGCCCACTCACCTGCAAAGTTATACATCCCACAGGTATACATAACACTTAGAATATCTTTGATGTAACGCTTATCTACCGCCCGTTCTTTGGTGATGGGATTAATACCTCTGTTAGCAAGGGTGGCCGCCATCACTGCTAAGTCTTGGCAATTCACCATCACGGCACACTGCTGGAAATAAAGATCCAGCGCTTCTTCAATATTTCGGTCAATCATGCCAAAGTTAAGCATCAGATGCGCCATTGCGCGGTTCCGATGCCCTGTACTCCGTTCTGAGGTAAAAACTGAAATATCAACGAATACGTCCCGGCCAATATATCGCCGGAACATATCTAGCATTCGGTTGAGGCGTTCGGTGGGGCCGGAACCTTTAATTAAGCTCGTGGTTGCGATCGCTCCAGCATTTACCATTGGATTATAAGGTCGCTTCGATTGCTCATCCAAAATAATCGCGTTGAATGCATCCCCCGTTGGTTCTACGCCAACTCTAGTCAAAACATAATCCCGTCCATGATCTTCTAAGGCCAGTCCATAAGCAAACACCTTGGAAATTGACTGAATTGTAAAAAGTTGCTCGTAGTCCCCAACGTTGTAAACCTGACCATCTACTGTCACAATGCAAATGCTGAACGAGTCTGGGTTTGCCTTTGCCAGTTCGGGAATGTATTTCGCTACTTCACCCTCCCGCAACGACTTGTACTGGGAATGCAAATCGTTGAGAACAGCTAATAATGGCGATGGTTCTATTTCTAAATCTCCTTGATTTGTCATTAGGCTGATAGCATTTCCAAAATACTCACTATATATAGTAGGGGTGCAGCTGTACATCCCTAGAGTTACAAAGATTTTGTCAAAAACAGCTTGCTCTAAAAAATCATATTTGAGCAATTACTGAAGGCAGAAAATATAGATTGTGCTTTTTGATACACACAAAATCCTTTGTCCAAGCGATCGCGAAGTTTTCTTAACTTTTGAGTTATTAATCCTGAAAAATATTAAGTTGAGTATCCTCCTTTTTTTTATACTCAGCAATACTATACGTAGAAGTAATGTTTATTACTAAGCTAAGTCTAGTTATGGAGAACAAAAGTGATGATTAATGTAAGTAGAAAAAACTTAGAAACAAGATATTAAACTCAAACTAATTTACATAGTTATTTCAGATGTAACTCATATCACGACTTATTCATAGGTAAATCTAAATATTTGATTAAATAAGTGATTTTAAGTATTTATGCCGATGCTATTTAATTAAAGTTATATTATGTTCTTATAGAAAATCTTCACAAAAGATGTGATATAGAATACACGGAAAGTTACGAGCCTTTAGAACCGATGTGAATGGGGTATCGTTACTTTAGCGTGAAATAAACGTAAAGTTTTTTAAGAAATTTTTGACTTGCCGAAAAAAACGTTACATAGCCGAAGTCCGCATTTGAGAAAGGTTTCACCCTTAAAATTGGAATTGGAATTTGAGAAAGGGGCCGATAGTTACGCTAAAACCCTGATCCCCAAGCTAAAAGGTTCGTGTTAGTCTGTTGCAGTTAAGAATAACAAAGTGAAAACGGAACGAGTTCGAGTTTTTCAAAAGGGAAATCACTTTCATTAGTGAAAAATCCCGCAAGTTATAAAACTTTTAAGTTCTACAGTCGCTTTCAAAAACGGACGCATGAATCAAAGACATTTGTGGACTATTGTTACCCTGTTTCTGACTGTTTTGGGAATCCCATCAGTCGGTTGCACTCAAACCACCAAGGGAAATGCGCTAGCATCGCAAAAATCACCCGCCCCTGATGTGGTTAAGGTGGGAGAGTACCAATCCAGAGCAGGGAAACAAACCTTGGATGCTGTGATTACAGAAATTCATCCTCACGACATTAAAGGACGTAAGGCGGCAACCCTTTTTATCAGAAATATACCTGTTTTAACCTTTTTGAGTTCTGTATCAAATACGAATCTTGAAACGAAAAAAGTTGGTGAAATTGGAAATACTAGGGGCGTACAAGGGTACGCCCTTATTGCTAGCAATTCATCAAATGCACTGAATTCTGGCAACGTCACAGATGTGAGTAACCAGATTAGTTCCGCCGACAATGACCCGGTTCAGATAGCTGGTGTAATAGCAGCTAAGATCAACCAGTTGAATCGGGAAAATGTGGACGGGAGTAAGATTACCGTAAGCTGGAAAGCAGGGGAAAAATCTACTGGCAATCAAGCGCAAAACAAAAGCGCTCCCCTCCAGCAAAATAGCGATCGCTATGTAATTAAAATTAATGGCGAAGAATTGGTCGAAATCAATGAAGGTACGCGACTAGCAGATAGCACCAACAATCTGGCGCAAGATGCATTGCAAGCAACCAATCGTCTGCGGAGACTATTAGGTAATGCATCTCCCCTAAAAGAGATTGCGAATATGCCAGTGCGTCAACCAATATCAATGCCAAAGCAGCCTCAACAGATTGCCACCGGCTCGGTGCGAGCCACCTTGAGAGGTATAGCTTCTTTTTATGGCTATGATTTTGCTGGTAATCGCACTGCTAGCGGTCAGAGATTTAACCCTGAAGGAATGACTGCCGCTCATCGCAGCTTACCCTTTGGTACAAAAGTCCGTGTAACCAACACCCGCAATGGTCGTTCTGTAGTGCTGCGGATTAATGACCGAGGCCCATTCATTCGGGGTCGAATCATTGACGTGTCTACTGGCGCGGCTAGAGTTTTGGGAATGATGGGCAGTGGCATAGCACCAGTACAAGTTGAAGTATTGGGAAAATAATCGAGTAGGTTACAGGTTATAGGTTACAGGTTACAGGCAAAAGATTATTCCCTATCACCTGTCACCTATAACCTTTCCCCTAAACCCAATCCCAGTTCCGTATCACTTAATTCCCCTAGTTAAATCATCTCTTCCCTCGATTTCAGATATAAACTAACGGGGGAGGGATCGATAAGAACTAGGGGTATTTTTGTGCGCCTGCTGACAACAGTCGCAGCTTTACGCTGCTATTTAACTAAACGCTACTCAGAAAACAAGCTGATTGCGGTTGCTGAGGATCTGAGACTAGATGAGATGACTGGCTGGTATCGGACGGCAGTCGGTCTAGTGCCAACGATGGGGAATTTACATCAAGGTCATTTAAGCTTAATCCAACGGGCGCGGCAAGAAAATTCTACGGTGATTGTGAGTATTTTTGTCAATCCTCTGCAATTTGCTCCCAATGAGGATTTTCAACGCTACCCCCGTACTTTAGAGCAAGACCAGCAACTTTGCGAACAAGCTGGGGTAGATGCTATTTTCGCACCGACTCCGGAAGATATGGCAGTTCCCCAGAAGAGTATACAAGAATCAAAAGTTACACAAGTTATCCCCCCATCTGCTATGATAACAGGCTTGTGTGGTCGTTCTCGGCTAGGTCACTTTCAAGGTGTCGCTACGATTGTGACCAAACTTTTCAACTTGGTACAGCCTGACCGTGCCTACTTTGGTCAAAAGGATGGTCAGCAATTGGCAATTATTAAACGCTTAGTAGCTGATTTAAATTTGCCAGTAGAAATTGTTGCTTGTCCAACAGTACGGGAAGGGTCGGGTCTTGCCTTCAGTTCTCGTAATCAATATTTGACTGCAACGGCAAAAGAGGAAGCAGCGGTATTATATCGCGGCTTACGACGAGCGGAAACCGCGTTTCGGGCAGGCGATCGCGATCGCAACAAGTTGATAGCAGTGGTACAGCAAGAAGTGGCAATGGTCAGCACGGTCTCAGTGGAATATATTGAATTGGTTGAACCGACTACGTTGATGTCTTTAGAAAAAGTTGAGGAGGAAGGAATGTTGGCGATCGCAGCTCGTCTTGGGTCTACACGTTTGATTGACAATATCATATTGCGCGATCGTCAACCCATTATCGCCATTGATGGCCCAGCCGGTGCTGGAAAGTCCACGGTGGCGCGGCAAGTGGCAGCAAACCTGGGTTTAGTGTATTTAGATACAGGAGCAATGTACCGTGCTGTCACTTGGTTAGTATTGCAAAAGGGAATTGCGATTGATGATGAGTGTGCGATCGCTGAATTAACTAGCCAGTGTAAAATCGAACTTACTCCTAACCAGGATTTACAATCTTCCGTGCGGGTTTGGATTGACGGTACTGATGTTACCCAGGCAATTCGCACCATTGAAGTCACTTCTCTTGTATCTGCGATCGCGGCACAAAGCGCTGTCCGTCAAGCACTGGTTAAACAGCAGCAAAACTGGGGTAAAAGAGGTGGTTTAGTAGCTGAAGGTCGAGATATCGGTACTCACGTTTTCCCCGACGCCGAAGTGAAAATTTTCCTAACCGCTTCTGTCAGTGAACGCGCCCGTCGCCGCCAGCAAGACTTTCACAAACAAGGTCAGCCCGAAGTGAGTTTAGAGCAGTTAGAACACGACATTGCCGAACGTGACTGGAAAGATAGTACACGCAAAGTTTCTCCTTTGCAAAAAGCAGCCGATGCGATCGAAGTTGTAACCGACGGTTTGAACACCTTTGAAGTCACAGCACAAATCGTTAATTATTACCAGCAGCATTTATCTCAGTAGTAATCACCGCTATTTGCTGTTAGTTTTTTAGTTTCAAAGGGTGGTGGGTGAGTGATTATTCACTTACCATCCTCAAAACTGCATTTTAAAACAAAATCGATAATTTGATGATTTGGCTATGTTTATTGCAAATCAAGATTTGTACTACAGATTTTATATTTATTTAAATAACTAACTCATCTCGCTTGCGACTGATTTCTCACATCGCAATTAATCCTACTAAAGGTGGAAGTATGAAAGCTTGAATTGCTAAATGCTAATTTATTATTGGCTTTTTTCTATGAACATATTAGCCCTTTTTATTTATAGTCATGAATCCCTAGCGATTTGACTTATCACCGAAGTACTTTGTTTTCGTATTCACTTTGGTAGTAGAATAACGATGTTAAGTTTTATGTTCCATCATTAAAGACATAAAACCACCAAAAATAAAAGCTGTTAATTTCCCAAGCTTCTGCAATAGCTTTTAACTGGAAACCGGTAAAGAGAGGATTTGACACAATGGCATTTGTACAGCCCCCACTACCCTTCGACATTAATGCTTTAGAGCCTTATGGCATGAAAGCTGAAACTTTCGAGTATCACTATGGCAAGCATCACAAAGCTTACGTAGACAACCTCAACAAGCTCACTGAAGGTACAGAACTTGCTGATAAGTCTCTGGAAGAGGTGATCAAAACTTCCTTCCAAGACTCCTCTAAAGCGGGAATCTTCAACAATGCTGCCCAAGTTTGGAACCACACCTTCTTCTGGAATTCCTTGAAACCAAAAGGTGGTGGCGCACCTACAGGTGATCTCGCAGCCAAAATCGATAAAGATTTTGGTAGCTTTGACAAATTCAAAGAAGAATTCTCTAACGCGGCTGCAACTCAATTTGGCAGTGGATGGTCTTGGCTCATCGATGATGGTGGTACGCTGAAGGTGATCAAAACACCCAATGCAGAAAACCCTCTAGCTCATGGTAAGAAGGCACTCCTAACCTTAGATGTTTGGGAACACGCCTACTACATTGATTATAGAAATGCCCGTCCTGCGTTCATCAAAAATTTCCTAGAAAATTTGGTCAACTGGGACTTTGCTGCTGAAAACTTGGCTAAGGCTTAATTAATTGCCAGTTTTGATCTGGCTACGATGCGGCTACGTGGCTTGTGCCAGATATGTAAAGTAGAAATAATCAGTTAACACCCCTGTCAGCAGTCACGACAGTAGTCTGTCAAGTTTAAATTGATGGGTAAGCAAGTTCGTAGTAAGGACTTTAGTCCTTATTTTCTAAGCACTAAAGTGCTTACTACAAACCCTGAAAACTAGCTTGACAAAGTACTAATATCGTGGCTGTTTTTGGTTGGGCGTTGAGAGGATAGGGGAGATGGGGGAGCAGAAAATTTATCCCTTATACTCCTTTATCTTAAAAAGTAGGGATTATGAACTGTGTACATCAAAACACATGAAAATCTTTCTTACTTAATCCCCAATCCTCGTTGTGACATGAAAATAAAACAGGAGTCACTATGGATAGAGTTTTAAGGCGAGAATATTCTAATTTTTTTCGACCCGCTCGTACAGAATTCATACCTGTTTTCTGACTCCTGAGTTCTGAATTCTTCTTATATAAATATATGGATAATATGGATAGCAAAGAACTAGCGCAATACATCGAAGCAACGAATAGCATCTCTAAACCTTGGGTATTGGTACAACTGCGCCTCAAGAAATTGCAAGAGCGTCGAGCCACCCTTACAAACGATGTTTACACCAAAGAATTAGAAGATATTTACCAAGACTTGATGAATTTGGGGGAATGGTGGCGCGGTATTGAAGATGAGGTATTTTGAGGTATTTTAAAGTGAGGAGTTATGAGTTATGAGTTGTGAGTTTTCCTAACTCCTAACTCCTCACTTTTAACTCCTAATACCAATTTTGTATGAAGCTGCATAGAATTAGATCCCCCCTAGCCCCCCTTAAAAAGGGGGGAACTGGAAAAACATCTATCAAAGTCCCCCTTTTTAAGGGGGATTTAGGGGGATCGAGATATGTGCAACTTTACATTAAATTGGTATAACTTATAACTCC
>NZ_JAWJTF010000109.1:0-33102 GCF_048836525.1 Nostoc sp. CALU 546 | reverse complement strand
ATTAATTCTTCTTCCCCTGCTCCCTTATCTCCTCACTCCCCACTTGTTTATTCTTCAGATGATGCCGTTGATCTGAGAAAATAAATATTATGAATTTACTGTGAGAGAAACTCTACGACATCAAACGGCAACACAATAATAGTCGAAAGTCAAGATTCAATAATCAATATTTTAACTTTGGACTTTGGACAACAAGCGAACATAGCTGGGAATTTTCATGGAAACAAAAACTGCCAAACTCCTTGATGGTAAAGCTTTAGCAGCAAAAATTCAGCAAGAACTTTCTGTTGCCATTACACAATTAAAACCAAAAATTGGACGATCCCCTGGTTTAGCAGTGTTGATGGTTGGTGATAACCCAGCGTCAGCTGCCTATGTACGCAATAAAGAAAAAGCCTGCGCTAAAGTTGGTATCGCTTCTTTTGGCAAACATTTTCCTGCCCAAACTACCTTGGGGGAGTTAGAAGAGGTAATTGCCGCACTCAACCACGATGAACGGGTGGATGGCATTCTTGTGCAGTTGCCTTTACCTGACCACTTGGATGCAGTGGCTCTGCTGCATCAAATCGATCCTGATAAAGATGCCGATGGATTGCACCCAGTGAACTTGGGGCGACTAGTACGGGGAGAAACTGGTTTACGCAGCTGCACCCCGGCTGGTGTGATGCGCCTTTTACAAGAATATGAAATTCCTTTGCAGGGAAAAAATGCAGTAGTTGTGGGACGCAGTATTTTGGTGGGTAAACCTATGGCGTTGATGCTACTAGAAGCTGATGCCACAGTTACCATCGCTCATTCGCGATCGCATGACCTCAAAAGCATCACCCAAAATGCTGATATTCTAATTGCAGCAGTCGGTCGTCCTGGACTAATCAATGCTGATATGGTGAAACCAGGCGCTGTTGTGGTAGATGTGGGAATGAACCGCGTCACCGATGCTAGTGGCAACAGTCGTCTCATTGGCGATGTCGAATTTGAATCAACCGCTGGTGTAGCAGGATTTATCACCCCCGTTCCTGGTGGTGTTGGCCCTATGACTGTCGCCATATTGTTGCAAAATACATTGGACAGCTATTCCAGAGCGGCAAGAAAAGAAAAAGAGTGATGAGTTAAAAGTTAAGAGTTATTAATTCCTAACTTCTAACTCCTAACTTCTAACTCTTAACTCTTCATTTTTTTCAGCCCCACAGCACCTTAAAATTGTGACGTACAAGACAAAATCCCAAAGTGTCAGGAATGAAAGAATGGTAGCAACTGATAACGTTCAAAAGACACCACCAGAGAAAGCCACATTTAACTTAGCAGCTTATCTAAAAGAGCGACAAAAGCTTTGTGATAATGCTTTGGATCAGGCTATCCCCATCATTTATCCAGAAAAGATTTATGAGGCGATGCGCTACTCGTTATTAGCTGGAGGCAAGCGTGTACGTCCCATTCTTTGCCTTGCTACCTGTGAAATGATGGGTGGAAGTATTGAGATGGCTATGCCAACGGCTTGTGCTGTGGAGATGATCCACACAATGTCGTTGATTCATGACGACCTCCCAGCGATGGATAATGACGATTATCGTCGTGGGAAGCTGACGAATCATAAAGTCTATGGCGAAGATGTGGCGATTTTGGCTGGAGACGGCTTATTGGCTCTCGCTTTTGAGTTTGTTGCCCTTCAAACCCCCCAAAGTGTTCCCAGAGAGCTAGTCTTACAGGTAGTTGTCCGTCTTGGTCGGGCGCTGGGGGCAGCTGGTTTGGTCGGCGGTCAAGTTGTCGATTTAGAGTCGGAAGGGAAATCAGATATTTCCTTAGAAACGCTAAATTTCATTCATCAACACAAAACGGCCGCCCTTTTGGAAGCTTCTGTAGTTTGTGGCGGGATCATTGCCGGGGCATCATCTGAAGATGTGCAGCGATTGACCCGTTATGCTCAAAATATTGGGTTAGCATTCCAAATCATAGATGATATTCTGGATATCACTTCTACCCAAGAAGAATTAGGTAAAACTGCTGGCAAAGATCAAAAAGCCAAGAAAGTGACCTATCCGAGCCTTTGGGGACTTGAGGAATCGCGATCAATTGCCCAAGAGCTAGTTAAAGCAGCTTGTGCGGAATTAGAACCATTTGGGGAGAGAGCTAAATCACTCCAAGCGATCGCTCATTTTATTATCAGCCGCAATAACTAGTAACGCTTTTGGTAATTCGTAATTCGTAATGACGCTCGTGGACTCGCTACCGCTGCGCTAACGTAATTCGTAATTCCCATGCCGCAAGCGTTTCATTGATTTGGAATGGGTGGTTTATTGATACCATGCTGTACTACACCGCCCTGCGGAATTCAAACTTTACTCATTCAAAATTCAAAAAGCTTATCATCTAAGCTTTTTGGTGATTTTGAATAATTGGTCTGTTTCCGTCGTAATGTACTTAGGTTAATTTTGGATTTTGGGTTGAATCTAAATGTTTCCTCAACCGACAACTGCTGCTAATATTTACTAACCTAACCAAAATACCATGCAGGACATAGGCAACATTTTAGACAACCGGGTGCTGCTGGTTGCTCTGGTAGCTTGTTTAATTGCTCAAGCATTAAAGCTCGTAGTCGAGATCATCAAACATCGCAAACTGGATGTACGTGTTTTGGTAACAACAGGAGGTATGCCCAGTGCCCATTCAGCTTTAGTTACAGCTTTAGCCGCTGGTGTAGGGCAAACACTAGGTTGGGCATCTCCTGATTTTGCCGTTGCGATCGTTTTTGCCATTATCGTCATGTATGATGCAGCCGGAGTACGCCAAGCAGCCGGTAAGCAAGCTCGTATTCTCAATCAAATGATTGATGAATTATTTCATGAAAAACCAGACTTTAGCCAAGACCGTCTCAAGGAGTTACTCGGACACACACCAGTTCAGGTAATCGCTGGGTCGGCTTTGGGTATAACCATCTATTGGTTAGCCAGGTCTGCTTATTAGTCAATAGTCTACAGTCTATTAACCAATGACTAATGACTAATGACTAATAACTAATGACTAATGACTAATAGACTACAATCGCACAGTTGAGCGCAGCAGAATCACCTTACGACTATCTACGATGCTGGCAACGAAACCGCCATTGTTCAGCTTTTGTAATGTGTTGTATGCTTCACTTTGGTTAGTGGTATAAACTGCTAGTAAGTAAGGGCGTTGTCCATAAGAAACAAAACCTACGTTACCTCCTACCGCTTGCTGCACACTATTTACTAGTTCTGGACGGTTGTAATAATCTACCAGCACTGCATAACCCTCTCCTAATGCTTGAGGATTATAGGTGACTGTCTGCTGTGGTGACTGTGGTTGTCTCTGTGGCTGTGGCTGTGGTTGTAGTTGTGGTTGTGATTGTGGCTGGACATCTGCCGCTGTTGGTCGAGTGGTAATTATGGCAGACAAGCCAACAATATTGCTAACATATCTCGCCCAACGATTAGCATCATCAATTCTGTTAAAGCCTCCTACTCGCGTCACAGTTTCGTTGAGATATTGACAGGTGATGGTCTTAAGTTCAGGTGGTAAGGCACTACGCAACTGCTTTTGATTATTTGCTGTGGGACTTACTACTAATAAAAGATACTCACCCGCATTTGGTGGTTGACAGAGGGGAATTGCTTGTTGGGCAAAGACAGAACTCATCCCACCAATCAACCCTGCGTAAGCGAAGCTCGTCGTAGATATCGCTAGTCCTAAAACACTTGGTAAAATCTGAAATCTATGCACAAAAGTTAGATTATGTAAATCAAGGTGTCTTAGAAAATTTTATAAGAAAAAAGCTGAAAACCCAGCTACTTCAGTATGTAGATAAAAAGAGTGTCAAAAAATATTTTTTTACTCATAAATAAAATTCGGACTGGGGACTGGGGACTGGGGACTGGGGACTAGGGACTGGGGAGATGAGGGAGACGAGGGAGACAAGGGAGAATATTGAATAAGTCTCTTCTTTGTCTACCATGCCCAATGCCCCATGCCCAATGCCCCATGCCCAATGCCCAATGCCCAATGCCCAATTTCTAAGATACCGTGGCAAGCGATGCCAGGGCATCTGGTATTGCCTCAGAAGGAGCCTGGAATTCACCAGTGATGACGTACTCTAAACGCAGTTTTAACCAAGTAATAAATTGGGGATTTGTAGAAATAATTGCTACTGCTGGTTGGGGACACTTCGCCTTTAGCTCTGCAAACTGCGGTGTTTCCAAGAAAGCTGGTTGCTCAACTAACCAAAAATCTATTTGTTTTTCTTGTTCGTGGTAGTGACGAGTGCGTTCTTTGATAACTTCGTGTATCGGTTCTTCTTCGAGAAGAAAACGTTGACTGGCCAAAACGTAATGGTATGTTTGCATTTTCATCCTTTGGTTGCTATGTGAATAATTTAAGGGTACAGTGCTGCACTGTACCCTTACAAACTAACTTTTGTTGGATTTCTTGAACCAAGAACTGAACGGACAAGCACTTTTCTCGTTTTCAGCTTTTGTTTGTTTGCCACCAGATGTTAGCTTTTCCAAGAACAGATTATTGTCAAAGTAGTGTTCTAAGGAAACAACCTTCAAGTCATCGGTAACTTTTGCAATGCTCATGCCGATAATTTCTACTGTCTCTCCAGTAGGTGCATAGTCTTTGTATTCTCCTTTAAAATGTCCCCAATGCCGCCACTTGAATGTGACATTTGGTGGCCCTGAGTAAACTTCCAGTACTTCCCAAGGGAATCCTTGGGGAAACGTTGTGTGGAAGAGTTTTGCGGATGATTCAAAGCTTTCTTCTGAAGCTTTGTAATGCTCTGAATCAGCCATAAATAAATTGTAAGTACCTTGGGCTGATAAATCTGCTGCGGTGTATTCTATTCCGCCATTGGTACTCACACGAAACTGTTCATTAACAATAGATAACCACTCTTGTGGGTTAGATTTGAAGGATACCTCCATCTCTAAGGTTCGCACCAAGTTTTGCACGATCGCTTCCAGTGTACCTTCAAGGTGATTGTAGATACTTTCTTTAGCGAGATTCTCTTTTGAGCGGGAATAATCAGGCGGTGTCTGATAGCGCCACTCGACATCAGTGCTTTCTGCTATCACCTTATCTCTATCTTGTACCCAAAGTGGCAGGTTGTTAGATTCTGTTGCGCTCATAGAAGTTTTTGCTGAAGATTTGATCCCAATTTCTAGATTTCGCAGTGACAACCCCTCTAGGTTATAGGTTACAGGGTACAGGGTACAGGTTACAGGTTATAGTTTCTTCCCCTATTCCCTATCCCCTATCACCTGTCCCCTATCACCTGTCCCCTCTTATCGCTTGTTTCATCTCGCGGACTGCCCTTTCTATACCTACTAATGCTGCCCGACTGATGATGGTATGACCAATGTTCAGTTCTTCCATGCCGGGAAGCGCAGCCACCGGATAGACGTTCCAGTAAGTGAGTCCATGCCCAGCGTTGACTCGCAATCCTGCTTGAATCGCTTGTTCACACCCTTTCGCTAATATGGCTAATTCTCGATGGCGATTTGTCTCATCCTTAGCTTCAGCGTATTGTCCGGTGTGCAATTCAATAAATTGCGCTTGCACCTTGACAGATGCTTCGATTTGTGCAGGGTCAGCATCGATAAATAAACTAACTGGAATGCTAGCGCTTTGCAATTTATCGACTATCTCACCTATTCTAGCAATTTGGAGGGTAATATCTAGTCCGCCTTCTGTTGTGACTTCTTCGCGCTTTTCGGGGACTAAGGTCACGTAATCTGGTTTGATATCGAGAGCGATCGCTAGCATTTCATCTGTAGCGGCCATTTCTAAATTAAGATGCGATCGCACTGTTTGTCGCAATATCCGCACATCCCTATCTTGGATATGCCGCCGATCTTCGCGCAGATGCACCGTAATCCCATCTGCACCCGCTAATTCTGCCAGCACGGCAGCTGCCACGGGATCTGGTTCCACCGTCCGCCGTGCTTGCCGGATGGTAGCGATGTGGTCAATGTTAACACCAAGTGTAGGCACCCCTAATTTCTCCCAAATCCACAGTCCTCAGAACTTGATTTTACCGGAAATAACGGGAGTTTTGCTTGAGAGTTAAGACACATCACACAAGTGAAATGCAATGTCTACGAATTACGAATTACGAATTATTGGGTTGTTAAGCTGCTGGCGTTGAGCAATTTGGATTAATAATCGCAATGCCTCATTCACAGATGCATCCGTCGGAAAAGCTTGGGCAACGTCAGGCTCTAGGAGGACTAAATTTGTCCCGGCTTGGTATCGCTCAACATACTTACCTTTTACACCTCCTGGCATCTTGGAGAAGTCGTATTCAGGACGTAGTTCGTCTTCTAGCTCGTCAACTTCCTTCTTCATAAAACCTCCTTTCTTGGCGGGTGGCTTTTCTAGCACTGATGATTCGAGTGCAATTTTCTCGGTCAGTGTGGGAGACAACCAATAAGTTACCTGACCCAGACATTCCAATAATAATGTAGCGGTTTTCCCCAATCGAATGATCAGGGTCAGGAAATGTCACAGATAAGGAGTCCTCAAATACGGTCGTGGCTTCTGGGAAAGAGACATCATGCTTTTTCAGGTTGATAACAGCTTTATCTGGGTTCCACTCAAATTCCATGCCAAAAATTTCATTGCCAATGCGCCCAGCAGTTTAGCACGTTACCAATTTTACCGGAAATAGCGGGAGTTTTGCTTGAGAAACTCAGGACACATCACACAAGTGAAATGCGGTGTCTACGATGGGCTATGCCTACACCTAAAAGAAAACTGAGTTAGAAAAAGCTGGTTTTTGGGCAGACTACTTTAAATAAATAGCTGATTTCACAAGAGTTGATCAAGTATGAATACAGCAGTTGAACCGATGGACAAGCTTTTAAACTATCGAATTACCGAACAACTTTATGCCGGCTCTAGAACCTTAGTTTATCGTGCAATTCGAGAGGCTGATCAACTTCCGGTTGTCATCAAACTGCTTCAGCAGGAGTATCCCAGCTTCAATGAACTGTTGCTGTTCCGTAATCAATACACGATCGCTAAAAATATTGACTTACCCGGTATTGTTCATCCCTACAGTCTAGAACCTTACGGCAACAGCTATGCTTTGGTGATGGAAGATTTTGGTGGTATTTCCCTCAGAGATTGGATGAACCAAAAAATAGGTAGCAACCAATATACTCTGACAGAGTTCTTGGAAATTGCGATCGCTCTGAGCAATATTCTTGACGGACTCTATCGCCATCGGATTATCCACAAAGACATCAAACCTGCCAACATTCTGATTAACCCGGAAACTAAGCAAGTTAAGTTAATTGACTTTAGTATTGCCTCTCTTTTACCTAGAGAAACCCAGGAAATTCACAGTCCTAATGTCTTAGAAGGTACTCTCGCCTATCTTTCCCCGGAACAAACCGGGCGGATGAATCGCGGAATTGACTATCGCAGTGATTACTACTCTCTTGGTATCACTTTCTATGAACTACTTACCGGAGAGCTACCTTTCCAGTCTAATGATCCGATGGAGTTGGTTCACTGTCATATTGCCAAGCAACCGGAACAATTACGAACCAAGGGGGAAGAGGAGATTCCCGAAGTTCTTTGTGACATTGTAATAAAATTGATGGCAAAAAATGCTGAAGACCGCTATCAGAGTGCATTAGGGCTAAAGTATGATTTAGAACAATGTTTAGATCAACTGGAGAATACGGGTAGAATTGAGAGTTTTCCAATTGCACAAAGGGATATTTGCGATCGCTTTATCATCCCAGAAAAACTCTACGGTCGCCAAGCCGAAGTTGAAAGCTTACTAGATGCTTTCGAGAGAGTCAGTCAGGGAAGTACTGAAATTATGTTGGTTGCCGGTTTCTCTGGGATTGGCAAAACTGCTGTGGTGAACGAAGTCCACAAGCCAATTGTGCGACAACGGGGTTACTTTATTAAAGGTAAATTTGACCAGTTCCAGCGCAACATCCCTTTCTCTGCTTTTGTCCAAGTTTTCCGAGACTTAATCGGGCAACTGCTAAGTGAAACTGACATTCAATTCGAGCAGTGGAAGTACAAAATTCTCTCTGCTTTGGGTGAGAACGGACAAGTGATGGTTGAGGTAATTCCAGAACTGGAAAGTATCATTGGTAAACAGCCTCCAGCGCCGGAACTTTCTGGGAGTGCGGCACAAAATCGCTTCAATTCGCTGTTTTTGAAGTTCACTCAAGTGTTCACAACAAAAGAACATCCATTGGTAATCTTTATTGATGATTTGCAATGGGCTGATTCTGCTTCTTTAAAGTTAATGCACTTGTTAATGAGTGAAGCTGACATTGGTTATCTACTATTAATTGGTGCTTATCGAGATAACGAAGTCAACCCAGTACATCCACTGATGTTGACTTTGGAAGAAATTCAGAAGTTAGGCGCTACAGTCAATACAATTACTTTATCGCCCCTGGATCAGATTTCTATTAATCATTTGGTTGCAGATACATTGAATTGTTCTCTAACATTAGCGGCACCATTAACAGAATTAGTATTAAGTAAAACTAAAGGCAATCCTTTCTTCAGTACCCAGTTTCTCAAAGCTTTATATCAAGATCAACTAATTACATTTAACTCCCATCACTCCCCACAGGGAGGAATTCAACGAGGATGGGAATGTGATGTTGCTCAGGTGCGATCGCTCGCTTTGACCGATGATGTAGTAGAGTTCATGGCAATTCAACTGCAAAAGTTATCAATTGGAACTCAAGCAGTCTTGAAGTTAGCGGCTTGTGTAGGAAACCAATTTGATTTGGCGGCATTAGCGATCGTCTATGAAAAATCCCAGGTGGAAACATCCGCAGATTTTTGGAAAGCTATGCAAGATGGGTTGATTATTCCTACCAATGAGGTCTACAAATTCTATCAAGAGGAATCAGAATTTATACAACCCAATTCTCCTGACTCCTGTTCTTACAAATTTCTCCATGACCGTGTTCAGCAAGCTGCCTACTCTCTAATTCCTGAATCTCAAAGAAAAGCTACTCATTTAAAAATTGGGCAATTACTATTAAACAATACATCACCATCCGCACTTGAAGGCAGCATTTTTGATATTGTTAATCAGTTAAATGAGGGAATTGACATAATTAATGAGCAATCCCAAAAATATGAACTAGCTCAACTCAATTTAATTGCTGGGAAGAAAGCTAAAGCTTCCACTGCTTATAGAGCAGCCGTTAAATATTTCACGTTAGGTAGAGAATTATTAATAGAAGAAAGTTGGTTGACTAACTATCAACTAACCTTTAGATTGCATCGAGAATCTGCGGAATGTGAATATTTGACTGGCAATTTTGATGAGGCGGAGAGATTATTTAATCTGGCATTATATCATTGTCAGGATAAGTTTGAACAAGCCGATATTTATCGAATTCAGATGCATCTGAAAATGACTCAGGGCGAAAATATAGAATCTGGCTTTGAAGCTGGGTTAAAAGGTTTGAGCATCATGGGGATGCATTTGCCAGTCACTTCTGAAAAACAACAAGCTGCTATCGAAACTGAACTTGAAGAATTAAAAGCTAAACTTCAAACAATTCGGACAGCAGATTTGTTCGATCTGCCTGAAATGACAGATCCAGAGAAGAAAGTTTGTATGGGTCTTTTAGCTGATCTTTGGGCAGCTGCTTATATGGGAGGAGATCAAAATCTTAGTTGTTTGATGCCTCTATTAATGATCAGTTTATCGTTGAAATATGGCAATGCAGAAAGCTCTGGTTTTGCTTACTGTCTATATGGAATGAGTCTGGCAAATCAAGGTAATTATCAAACTGCTTATGAGTTCGGTACACTAGCACTAAAAGTTGATCACCATTTTAATAGTACTCAATTTATACCTAAGAGTAATAATATCTTTGCACACACCATTAATCCCTATAATCAGCATTTAAAAACAAATTTGCCAATTTCTCAAAAATCATTCCAAGTCTGTCAAGAAACTGGAAATTTGGTGTTTGGAGTTTGGGCAGTTTCGTTCCTGATTTGGGCAATGTTAATTAAAGGCGATCGCCTCTCGGATGTCTACACGGAAACTGAAAAATATCTGGGCTATGTACAGCAGGTAAATGATACCAATATGCTGTATGCATTTACTTTACAGCGGCAGTTTTTATTGAACTTACAAGATATATCTAAAAACACCGATTTATTAGATGATTACAATGGCGAAGATATTCCCTATATAGAAGTTTGGCGACAGAAGAATAACTTTGAGCATGGAATTAATTGGTACTGCTTTCTCAAAATCCAATTATCATACCTTTATGGCCGCTACGCAGATGCAGTGAAAGCAGCAGAAGAAGCTGATAAAACCCTTGCTTCTAACTCTGGATTTTTCCCAATTATTCAATATCATTTCTATTATCCACTTAGTTTGATAGCAGTTTATCCCAATGCGACATTAGAGAAGAAAAAGCAATATTGGGAAATTATCCGAGAGCATCAACAAATCCAAAAAACCTGGGCGGAAAACTGTCCAACAAACTTTCTACATCGCTATCTATTATTATCTGCGGAAATAGCAAGAACTTCTGGCAAGTATATGGATGCAATCGAGTTATACGATCGCGCCATTGCGAAAGCCAAAGAAAATGAATACGTCAATGAAGAAGCTCTCGCCAACGAACTCGCAGCCAAGTTTTATTTAGAATGGGGCAAAGAACGCATTGCCCAAGAGTATTTGATTAATGCTTATTATTGCTACACCCACTGGGGCGCTAAAGCTAAAGTCGATGATTTAGAACAGCATTATCCAAAATTGCTAGCTCCTATTTTACAACAAATGCGGCCGCCACTCACACCCAATGAGACGATCACAAATATTGACAGCATTGCTACCTTCCACCCAAGTATCAGTAAATCAATCACTTCTAGCAGCAGTGCATCAGTAATGCTAGATTTGGCAACAGTTATCAAAGCATCTCAGACTCTCTCTAGTGAAATCGAACTAGATAAATTACTTAGTAAGTTGTTGCAAGTTGTGATTGAAAATGCTGGAGCAGATAAGTGTGTTTTACTACTACTTAAAGAAGATAGATTGGTAATTGAGGCTACTACTGAAATTGGGCAGCAATCAACCGTGCTACAGTCCATTTTTGTGGAAGATAGCGCAGAGGTTCCCCATAGCTTGATTTACGCCGTCAAACGCACCCTTCAAACTAGCGTCATCTTTAATGTAACATTGTCTTCGGCGCTGATAGCTGACCCTTACATCATTCGTCAGCAACCCAAAAGCTTGCTGTGTATGCCGATTTTGTATCAAGGCAAACTGTTGGGGATTTTGTATTTAGAAAACAATCTTACCACTGGGGCGTTTACTAGCGATCGCGTCGAAGTTCTCAATCTGTTATGTACTCAAGCTGCAATCTCTCTAGAAAACGCCCGACTTTATCAACATGCACAAGATACTTCAGAAAACCTGAGACAGACTGAACAATTCTTGCGGTTAATTATGGACAATATTCCCCAGTCTGTTTTCTGGAAAGACCGCAATAGTGTTTATTTAGGCTGTAACCAGAAATTTGCTGAAATTTCGGGTGTAGGAGTGCCAGAAAATGTTGTTGGTAAAACAGACTACGATCTCTCTTGGACTCGTGAGGAATCAGATTGGTATGTAGAGTACGATCGCCAAGTCATAGAGTCTGGAGAAGCTCAACTCAACATTGTCGAAACAGTGCTGCAAGCAGACGGAAAACAAATCTGGTCGAATACAAATAAAATTCCTCTAAAAGATCGAGAAGGAAACGTTTTTGGCATCCTTGGCACATGTGAAGACATCACTGCACCTCAACAAGCACAACAATTATTGCAACAGCAAAAGCAACAATTAGAACAAGCCTTGCAAGAACTCCAAACGATGCAATTGCAATTAGTGCAAGGTGAAAAAATGTCTGCCCTTGGTAATTTGGTAGCAGGTGTTGCCCATGAAATCAACAATCCTGTTGGCTTCATTGCTGGCAATTTAGAACCAGCCAAAGATTATATCAAAGACTTGTTTGCACTAATTAAGCTTTATCAACAAAAGTTTCCCAATCCCGGCTCAGAGATTGAAGACGAAATTTATGCCATCGACCTAAATTATTTACTTGAAGATTTACCTAAATTGCTGGATTCGATGAAATTAGGTGTTAGCCGTATCCGCAGTATTAGTACCAGTTTGCGAACCTTCTCTAGAGCAGATAAAGATTATAAAGTTCCCTTTGATATTCATGAAGGCATTGATAGCACTATTTTGATTCTTAGACATCGTTTAAAAGCTAACGAAAATCGTCCAGCAATTGAGGTAGTTAAGAATTATGGCAAACTCCCCCTAGTGGAATGTTTTGCTGGACAACTGAATCAGGTGTTTATGAACTTGTTGGCAAATGCCATTGATGCACTTGAACAATACAATACAGAACGGAGTTTAGAAGCGATTCTAGACAACCCCAATTGCATCACCATTCAAACCTGTGTAGCAGACTCAGGTCAGGATGTTTTGATTAAGATTGCTGATAATGGCGTGGGAATGTCACCAGAGGTTAAACAAAAAGTATTTGACCATTTATTCACCACCAAGCCTGTAGGACAAGGCACTGGATTGGGATTAGCGATCGCTCGTCAAATTGTTGTAGAAGCACATGGCGGTTCCCTCTCTTGTACTTCCGAACTTGGGAAGGGTACGGAGTTTATCATTCAAATCTCTACTCAACAACAATGATGAGTGTTGAGTAATGAGTAATGAGTAATGAGTAATGAGTGATGAGTACTTTATTTAGTATTCAACACGCTACATTTTTGGTTTTTAAATTTTAACTTGGAATAAATCGATGATAATGTTTAATCTGCGGAAAATATGGTTCAAAGCCGCGTCACGATGGTATGCTCCAGCCAATAAAAATTATTACTCATTGAAATGGCGATCGCGAAATTTATTATTACTATCAATTGTAGTGATTCTGTCCATTAGTATTAGTGCTACAGCTATAACTAGTTACAAGATTATTAAGGGGTTGTTGCTTAATAGTCTTAAGGAGCAAGCACTTTTAAAAACACAGCAAGGTCAGAATGATATTGATAACTGGTTAGCCATTCGGAAGACAGAAATTAAGACTTTGGCAAATTCTCCAGTGGTGCGATCGCTAGATTGGTCTGTGATGGAACCTTACTTACAATCTGAGGTGAAGCGGCTACAAACGTTTTTGCTCATGTCGTTGAGCATACCAGATGGTACATTAATTAACACTCAAGGAGGTCGTCCAAATGTTAAAGACCGAGAATTTTTTCAGCGGAGTATAGTGGGTGAAACAGTAGCCGCAGATCCAATCATTGGCCGCACAAGCAATCAGTTGCAGATTCAAATCAGTTCGCCGATTCCTGCCAAAACAGGCGCAAAACCAGCAGGTGTGTTAATGGGAGGTATTCCAATTAACCGAGTAGTTGAAGTGATCAGCAATTTACATCAAGGCAAGAATAGCTATGCCTTTGCCTTAAATTCTCAAGGAGTTCCCATCGCCCATCCCAATACGGAACTAATTGGCACACCTGAAAAAGCTGCTGAGAGTTTCCTCAATTCGCCTAACCCCAAACTGGCTGAAATTACTCAAAAAATGGTAGCTAAAGGCACAAATATTGAATTTGTTCAACTAGATGGTAAATGGAACTATATTGCTTATACTCCCTTGAAAGAAGCAAATTGGTCAGTAGCTTTAGTTGTGCCACAAGAAAATATTGAATCACCATTGCAAGCTTTGAACCTGTTGGCTACGGTTTTGGGAGGATTGCTACTGGTTGGGTTGATTAGTGCGTGGCGACAAGTGCAACTATATGAACAGATTCGCGATCGCGCTTTGGTTTCTAGCCAACAGGCGCACGAACTCAGCAAAGCCTTGAAAGAATTGCAAAATACCCAAGCTCAACTCATCCACACCGAAAAAATGTCTAGCTTGGGACAAATGGTTGCTGGGGTGGCACATGAAATCAATAATCCTGCCAATTTTATTCATGCCAACCTCAACCATGCCAGTGAATACAGCGCAGGTATCCTCGATTTGCTCAAGCTTTATGAACAAACCTACCCAAATCCGACAGCCGAAATTAGCGATCGCGCCCAAGACCTTGATATTGAGTTTCTAGCAGAAGATTTACCCAAGTTAATGGCATCAATGCAAGTAGGAACTAAGCGTATTCGTGAAATTGTGCTGTCGCTGCGTAATTTCTCGCGCCTCGATGAAGCAGACATGAAATTTGTAGACATCCACGAAGGATTAGACAACGCTCTGATGATTCTGAATCATCGCCTAACAGCCACACCTAATCAACCAAAAATTCAGATCATTAAGAAATACGGTGATTTACCCCTAGTCGAATGCTACGCGGGGCAACTGAATCAGGTGTTTATGAATGTTCTGGTAAATGCCATCGATGCACTGGAAGAAGCCAGCCAAAAACGAAGTTTTGAGGCTCTTGAAAATAACCACAATCAAATTAAGCTTCAAACCCAAATTGACAACTCAAGTGATTGTGCAATCATTCAGATTTACGATAATGGCATTGGGATGTCACAGGATGTAAAGCAACGGGTATTTGACCACATGTTTACCACTAAACCTGTGGGCAAAGGAATTGGATTAGGAATGGCGATCGCTTATCAAATTGTTGTAGACAAACACGCAGGAACTATTGAAGTTGATTCTATGCCAGGATATGGGACAGAGTTTACCATCGGTATTCCTTTAACAAGGAAAAATTAAAAATTACTGACAAAATTGTAACAGTCAGGAATTATATCAAAGATTGTTTTAGCTAATTTATATACTCATGATTAGAGACGATATACTTTAATAAATTTGATTTTTAAATTGAATCTGCTCTAATTTTTAAACTTTAATTCAGGAAACTCTCGGCAGATTATGATATAAATCTAAGGCTTTCTGAGAAAGGCGATCGCTCATGACTACCGAAAACAACCCAAGAGCCATTCTAGACTGGGAACACCCCACACCGCCTACAGATTTAATTTTTGATGACGGAGAACCCTTAGAATCAAATCGCCACCGTATTGCCATGAATGTGTTGATTCGGTCATTGCAGCAAGCTTGGGCTGACCGGAATGATTTTTTTACTGGTGGTAATATGTTTATTTATTACAGCAGCGCCCAAATACGTAACCAGGATTTCCGTGGCCCCGATTTCTTTGCTGTCCTGAATGTGGACGGGACTAATTCTCGTCAAGGTTGGGTAGTGTGGGAAGAAAACGGTCGTTATCCTGATGTGATTGTAGAATTAATGTCACCATCTACAGCCAAAATAGATCAGACTGTTAAGAAAGACCTTTACGAACAAACTTTTCATACTTCAGATTATTTTGTCTATGACCCCTTTGATCCGACTTCTTTGCAAGGGTGGCATTTAGATCATAATCAGCAATATCAATCTTTGACACCAAATGAGCGTGGTTGGTTGTGGTGTCAAAAGTTAGGTTTATGGTTGGGAACGTATGAAGGAACAATAGACAGAGAAACGGCGGTATGGTTGCGGTTTTACGATGTAGCTGGCAATTTGGTTTTGTTACCAGACGAAGCTGCTGCTGCACAAGCACAAGTCGCAGTTGCACAAGCGGCTCGTCTAGCAGCTAGATTAAGAGAATTGGGTGAAAATCCAGATATGTGAGAAATTTTGGCTTTTTTGATTTGTTTGGACTACAGTTTTGATTTGTAGGAGTAATAGATGAAGAGACAAGTTATTATTTATCCAGGAGAAGATGGTTATTGGGTGGCTGAATGTCCTAGTTTACCTGCTTGTATCAGCCAAGGTAAGACGAAAACAGAAGCTATTGCCAATATAAAGGAAGCTATTGAATTATATATTGAAGTTTTACAAGAAGAAGGTCGTCCTATTCCAGAAGATCATCTGGAAACTGTTTTAGTTGATGTATGAGCAAGTTACCTATCCTTTCTGGCCAACAGTGCATCAAAGCTTTAGGAAAGGCTAGTTTTTATGTTTTGCGACAACGTGGAAGCCACATTATTTTACGTCGAGATGAGCCATTTGCTGAAGTGGTTGTTCCGAATCATCAAGAATTAGACAAAGGAACTTTACGAGCAATTATTAGACAGGTTGGGCTGAGTGTTGATGAATTTATCGAGTTGCTGTAAGTGAAACACTGGATGCGATCGCTATTTTGAAAGATCAGAATGAGTAAGTGCGATCGCTATTAAGTAAAGCTTCACAACTAAGGTTGAATCGGCACAAATTCATATTTATTAGTGCCAGGTATTTGTTGAACTTTGACCAAGAATATTTTATTGTTTATGCGATCGCCTGATGGTAAAAACTGAATCTTTCCCGTTGCACCATCGACTGAAAAACTTGGACTATGCAACACCTTTTGTAATTCATTGCGTCTGTTGGTGTTGGTTCGTTGTAAACCTGCAATGATCGCTAAGGTTGCATCATAAGCCGTAGCTGTTCGCCAATTCACAGTTGCACCCCAAAGTTTTTGGGCTTCTTGCGGAAAGATGTTATTAGGAAATGCTGCGGGATACCAAGGTGCAGAGATTATCAGTCCGTTGATACCTCTGCCCTCCTTTAAGGTTTCGTTAGTGAAAAGTGTAGGACTACCAAATACAGTTAACTGCCCTTGATTAGATTGTGCCACCGCTAGACCTTGCTTTATTTTGTCTATATAAAGACCTAATACCAATGCATTAGCATTGCTAAGTACAGCTTGAGAAATGACAACACTAGGGTTAAAGTCACGGGCAGAAATATCGCACTCTGTAGAATTAATCTGACCGCCAGCAGCTTTTATCGCTTTAACAAACTCATCGTTAAACGACTGATTATCTATCCCTTGGTAATCAACACAGATAAGAAAATTGGTTTTACCCGCTATTTTAATGGCGTAATTAGAGACGCTATCTGCTATGGATTTAACACTAGGAGCAGTGCGGAAGATATAATTGCCAACCCTGCTAAGGTTTTGGGCAAAACTGGTGGGAGAAATCATCACTAACCCGTCTTTTTGATAGACTGGGGCTGCTGAGAGAGAAGCATTACTAGAGTTATGTCCTACGACAGCTAAGATGCTGGTATCTTTGCCAAACCGAGTGGCAAGCTGTGCAGATTCACTTGGATCATTATCATCATTAGCGATCGCTACCTCCAAAGCTTTGCCATTGATACCGCCACTACTATTCACCTCATCTTGAGCTTGAGCCACACCGCGCAGTATCTCTTTTGCTACATTTGGATTTGTCCCAATAGGTACACTCACAGCAATTTTAAGCCGATCTCCTTTCTGACGAGCCTTAGCATTATTCAAGTAAATCAATGCTTCTGGGTCTGTGATGTTAGCGTTGCGATATGAATTTAACTTATCAATAGCAAGCTGACACTTACTATCGAAAAATGCTTTCACTCCATCCTCTTTCTCTAAGTTTGTATCTTGTTTTAATAAAATTTCTTCACCCAGGCTAATTCTGTCATTCAAACTATACGTATCTTTAGCACATAAGTCTATTGAAGTCTCAACTATCCGTTGAGGCGTTCGAGGCAGTAAAAAGTAGACTAAAATACCGCCAAGAAATACTCCAATGATGCTGGTTCCCACATATTGTAGAAAATTGTTATTTTGGAGACGTGAAGGTGGAAAAACTACTGGAGGTGCGATCAGTGGCTGTTCGACAATTATCGGAGCTTCGATTAAGGCTATATCTTCATCTCTGAGTCCCAATGCTTGCTGAAGACGTTTCAAATTAGTGCGAATTTTATCACTGGGAGGAAACCCAAGTTTAATCTCATTGCGGAACGCCTGTTCATATCGCTGCAATTTTTTCTTGTAGACTTCCACAGGTGCTAAAACCTTAGTTTCAATTGCAGCAGCATCCTCAGATGTTAGTTCCAGTTCCTCTTGTAGTCCTTCCAATGCAGCGCGACCTGTAAAAGAAATCTCACCGTTACCACTCTCTACCCAATACTCAACTTCTCGACGATATTTGAGCTTAGGATCATCTATAGGTGCTTTGGCAATATTGATTTTATAGCCTTCTTTGATGGCATATATCTCCGGTTTCATTGCAGGAGTAGCTTCTTGTACTGCTTTGGTAGCATATTCATGCAATTCATCAACGGAAATCAAACCATCTTCATTCTTATCTGCTGCACCAGTTTCCAGACCCTCAACTATGTAGCGGGTGTAGGTCGAAGTATCTGACCCTTGCTGTTCAAAAGAATATTGGGTGGAAGTTGAAGATGTGAGAACAGCTCGCCCTTCTCCGCCCAATTGGTTCCTGATATCCACAAAACCATCATCTCTTGCTAGCAGACCCTCGGCAAACGCACCACTAAAGCAACAATCAAGAATGACTACCTCACGTTTGCAACGGCTATTACTCATGACTTCATGTACAAAACTAGCTGCTACTGTTGTTGCCTTAACTAATACTCCTTTGTCAGTTTTGCGGGTATTACGAGCTGCAAAGTAAAGCTTACCACTCTCATCTTTAATGCCATGTCCAGAGAAAAACAGCAGTAAGAGGTCATCTTTTTGACGACCATCAAACAAGGTTTCGATAGCTACCGCCATCTCATGCTGTTGAGGGTTTAGTAGCAGTGTTACGTCATCAAAACCACCAATCTTTGAATGCAACAAAACTCGCTGCATGGCTTCGACATCTTTTATTGTTGCTGGTAATGGGCTAAGACCAGGCTCATACTCACTGACTCCTATTAGAAGTGCTACTTTCGCCATCTTGTTATTCTTCCCTAATGCTGGAATTTCTTAGTTACCTGCGACAAACTTTTGAGCTTGTTCGATGGCAGCGTTTAACTCTTCTTGACTGCTAGCTTTCACCTTAAGTTTTTTGCCGTTAGCCTCGACTTCCAATTCAATAGTTTTGTTACCCAAGCGATCGCCCAAAAATCCCAACAATTTCTTAAAATTGGCAAGGCTCACCTCTGCTTGCAATACACCCAACAAAAAACCGCCAACAGATTTGGCTCCTTCGGGTATTTCTGTAACTGCTACAAGTTCAGCACTTTCCACATCTAAGTCTTTGATTTCTCGCAACAGATTCCGTGCTTCTCGTTCTTGCTCCTCTGCATCTAAATCTGGATTAGCAAGAGCGATCGTCAGTTTGACGTTAGATTCAAAACTCATTTTGTACCCTTTTCGGTTTTTAAGCAGTTGACTGTCAACTATATTGCCGTAATTTCTCTATTGACATCATAGCTGCTATGTAAATTTCCTGAAACTTCTTCAAGATTTTTACAAAAACTCATAAAATTTCAGTAAAAATTACTATAAATGTGGGTATTGTCCCTTCTCTAACTAGAAGCAGTAGTATAAAATAGCGACGCAAATTGCTAAAACCAAGTAAAAACGAAAAATAGTGTTACTGGCAATATTTCTGCACCTATCAACCAGCTAGTTTCACTCCGACCCAGCATCACTTGGACTGGTACAGTAGATAAATTGGGAAGCCTACACTGACCTGACGGTACAGTGTAGGTAACTTAAATCATCTAAAACAAGTCCAAATCTGTCACAGCCCCAAGACTGCTAGAAGATACCAACTTGGCATACTTCGCCAACACGCCTTTAGTGTAACGTGGTGCAGGAGGTTGCCAATTAGCACGACGACGAGCCAATTCTTCTTCAGATATATTCAACTGCAATAAACGAGCGGGTGCATCAATAGTAATACTATCGCCTTCTTCTACAAGCGCGATCGCACCACCCACTGCTGCTTCTGGAGCAACATGACCAACTACCATGCCATAAGTACCACCAGAAAAGCGTCCGTCGGTAATTAATCCCACTGCATCACCCAAACCAGCACCGATAATTGCCGAAGTGGGAGCCAACATTTCTCGCATTCCAGGGCCGCCCTTAGGCCCTTCGTAGCGGATTATGAGAATATCACCAGCTTGAATTTTACCCGCCAAAATTGCAGCTAAAGAGGCTTCTTCCGATTCAAATACCCGTGCGGGGCCGGTAATTACTGGTTTCTTCACCCCGGTAATTTTGGCGACAGCCCCTTCCGTTGCCAGATTACCTCTGAGGATGGCTAAATGTCCTTGAGGATACATCGGGTTATTCCAAGTCCGAATCACATCTTGATTGGCAGATGGTTCTTCGGGGATGTCTGCTAATATCTCTGCAATGGTTTGACCGCTGATAGTAATGCTATCCCCATGTAGTAAATCATGTGCAAGTAGCATTTTCATGACTTGCGGAATGCCACCAGCTTTGTGCAAATCTGTAGCGACATATTTACCACTTGGTTTTAAATCACACAAAACGGGAACACGGGCGCGGATTGTTTCAAAGTCGTCTATAGTTAAATCTACTTCAGCGGCGCGGGCGATCGCTAAAAAGTGCAGCACTGCATTTGTCGAACCACCTACCGCCATGATCACAGAGATGGCATTCTCTATAGATTTGCGGGTGATAATTTGGCGGGGCAAGATTTGTTTACGGATAGCTTCGACTAGCACAGATGCCGATTTTTCCGTGCTGTCGGCTTTTTCGGCATCTTCCGCCGCCATTGTTGAGGAATAGGGTAAACTCATTCCCAACGCTTCAAATGCTGAAGACATGGTGTTAGCTGTGAACATTCCCCCACAGGAACCAGCACCAGGACAAGCCCGACCTTCAACTTCTAATAATTCCTTTTCGTCAATTTTTCCAGCACTGTATTGACCAACAGCTTCAAAAGAACTGACAACAGTCAAATCGCGTCCGTTGTAGTGACCGGGTTTAATTGTACCACCGTAGACAAAGATAGCGGGGATATTCATCCGAGCGATCGCCAGCATTGCTCCTGGCATATTTTTATCACAGCCACCAATGGCTAGCACACCATCCATACTTTGCCCAGTACAGGCAGTTTCTATGGAATCGGCGATAACTTCCCGCGACACGAGGGAATATTTCATCCCTTCAGTTCCCATCGAAATCCCATCGCTAATGGTAATCGTGCCGAACATTTGCGGCATCGCCCCGGCGGTTTTAATTCCAACTTCTGCCCGTTGCGCCAGTAGATTTATCCCCATATTACAGGGAGTGATGGTGCTGTAACCGTTGGCAATACCGACAATGGCTTTATTGAAATCTTCATCTTTAAAACCAACTGCACGTAGCATAGCTCGATTTGGCGATCGCTGCACCCCTTGCGTGACAATTTGGCTTCTCAAATTCTCCGACATCTTTTTTCCTTCCCTGGCATCATCGCAACAGTTGCGATTGTATTATCTGATTTTCTCATGCATACGCGGCGCGATCGAACATGAGCAAGCAATAAAAATACCCCTCCCCGATCAGGTGGGGTAGGGGTCAAACCAATTCGCAATTGTGAATTCGCAATTCGCAATTAAATCAGTGTTAGCTCTTTAGCGGGGTAGGTTTCTAGCGGGAATTAGGATGATTAATTAAAGGATAATGTCGCTTGCTACTAGTCCTGGTGCTCCTGCGAGTTGAACCTCAAACTCGGCGGCAAAATCGAAATTGGTGTTAGCTTGAAGAATACCTCCTGCATAACGGACTTGACCGACTGCGGAGAATGCGCCAGCCCCGATGAAAGTGAAGGCTTGGTTGTTTGCTATGAAGGGGTTGGCGTCAATAACAGATAGATCAATTTGATCACCTGCAAAGATACCGTTTCCAACGAAGTCAGTAATCACATCTCGTAACAAACCAGGTTGACTTTCTGAAGCTGAGTTGAAAACGAAAACATCATTACTCGATCCTCCAGTCAGGCGATCTGTTCCACTACCACCGATGAGGCGATCATTGCCACTACCGCCGTTAATAGTATCGTTACCCAATCCGCCGCTAATGGTATCATTGCCGCCATTGCCATTGAGGACGTTATTGCCAGAGGAGCCAATAATTGTTTCACCGCCTTGGCTACCCTCAACATTCTCAAAGTTAAGGATGGTTTCAGTATTACCATTAAGGACAGAGGTTAAGCCTGTTGCCAGATTGATTGTGACCCCGGAAGCGAAAGTGACACCGGAATAATCAATGGTGTCAACGCCAGTTCCACCATTATGGACATCAAAGGTTACAAAGTCGGTATCAATGATGCGATCGTTGCCACTGTCGCCGTTGGTTGAGTCTACTCCAGCACCACCATTAATGGTATCGTTGCCACCACCACCAGATAATTGGTTATTTTGGTTGTCGCCAGTAATGCTGTCATTTGCATTTGTGCCAATGACATTATCAAAGTTGACTACAGTAAATGGCAATGCTCCCAAAAAAGGAACGTTATTGGCAGTCAAACTTTGATTTTGCAGGTTAACGGTGATAGATACTCCAGGCAAAGATTGGGATGCATCTATGGTATTGTTGGCAACATTAGCATTAGCAATAATCTTTTCGACTTTAAAGAGTTGGTCTTGCCCCAATCCTCCAGCTTTTTCAATGGTTCCAATACCTGACAAGGTAATTCTTTGACCTAGTTGACTGTAGTCAGCGGTATCAAAGCCATCTCCACCATTAATGTTGTCGTTACCTTGACTGCCTTTGAAGATGTCATCGCCTACGCCCCCATTGAGGCTATCATTGCCACTTCCCCCATCGAGGCTATCATTGCCAGCACCCCCATTGAGTGTATCATTGCCAGCACCACCATTGAGGGTATCGTTAGTGCCAAGAGCGTTAAGAATGTCGTTACCGTTCAGTCCGTTGATGGTATCAGCAGCATCGGGGATTAAAAGACCTGGAAAAACAAAAACTGGATCGACGATACCGTTCAGAGCAGGGCGAAAAGCAAATGGTACACCGTTGAAGGTATTGTTGTCATTGAAATTGCTACCGTTTATAGTTGCCATAATGAGTTCCTCTGATAGTTTCAAAAAGTAAAAGTTAAGAAATTATCTCGTCATTTCCTCGCTAGGAAAGGAGTAGGATAAATGAATAGACATTTGAACCAGACCTGACTTAAGCAGGTCTTTACCGTCAATTCTAAAGATTTGAGAAATACTGCATATATCGATGATGTTGGCATTAAAAATTGTGCCAGCAATCATGTTTTATCCTTGTGCCTGATATCTTCATTTCCAAGACCAGGCTGCTAGGTAAGAAGCAGATTTACTCGGATTTAACTTTAGGTGTCTTTGATGTTTTTAATTTATATCCAAATCACAAGGTCGTGATAGTACCCCTCAGGGTACTTTGTTTTATTTATCAGAAAAACTTACTAATACCAATTCAATTAATGATTGCAACACGTCCTTGGGTAAAGACGCGATGAATCGCGTCTCTACAAATGGTCTATTTGTCGCGTTCTTTTGCAATCGCCAAAATATCAATACTTACGACAAAGCATGTATATTATGATACTTCTATTTTGGCATTTAACATGCATTTTTCCTTGAGATTATGGCTGGCTCAAGAAGTCGTTAATAGCATGTAATAATTGATGGAAAGTGTAAGGCTTCCTTAAAAATATATTGACGCCAGCGTTAGCGGCTTCAACCATCTGACTCTCAGACACAGTGCCACTGATACCCATAATCTTGACTTGTGGATTCATTTGTTGGATTATGTCAATGGCAGTCAATCCATCCATTGATGGCATCATCATATCCATCAACACCATGCTGATTTTATTTTTATGCTGGGCGTATAATGAGATTGCCTCAATGCCGTTAATAGCTGTTAGAGTTTTGTAGTTGTGGTCTTCTAGCAAAGTTTTACTAATCTCTAGAATAGCGGCTTCATCATCTACAACTAGAATCAATTCTCCGTTGCCGTTGGTCAATTCCAATTTTTCTGGTTGCTGCTTTGTAGTTCTGTTTATGGCTGGTAAGTACACTTCAAATTGGGAACCTTTACCTATCTCACTAGACACTTTCACAAAACCATTGTGGTTTTTGACAATCCCAATCACCGTTGACAAACCTAAGCCAGTGCCTTTACCTAGTTCTTTGGTTGTGAAAAAGGGTTCAAAAATGCGCTCCAAAATTAGTGGCGGAATCCCAAATCCTGTATCTGAAATAGTTATGAGTATATATGGGCCCACCTGAGCATTTAGATTCATTTTGGCAAAGCTTTCATCAATGAATAAATTCTCCGCAGATATAGATAAAGTGCCACCCTTGGGCATGGCATCACGAGCGTTGACGCACAAATTCATTAACACCTGATGAATTTGAGTAGGATCTGCCAAGATAGTCCAGAGTTGATGTCTAGGTAGATTATTGATAATTGCGATGGATTTGGGAAATGTGCTTTTGACAATTTGATTAATTTCTAGTAATAGATGTTCTATTTGCAAAGAAATACCACTGCCTTCCGACCTACGAGAAAAAGTCAGAATTTGTTTGACCAAATCCGCCGCACGTTTAGAGTTATGTTCGAGCAACTTCAACAGTTGGTGATTACGTGCATCTAGATTGGGAAGTTTGAGCGCTAACATTTCTGCCGAGGAGAGAATGGGCGTCAAAATATTGTTGAGGTCATGAGCAATACCACTTGCCAACGTGCCAAGGCTTTCTAGGCGTTGGGCGCGGAGAAATTGAGCCAGGAGTTGTTTTTTCTCGGTGATATCAGTGTCAACGGAGAGGATGGATTTGGGTTGTTCTGCTTCATCACGCATCAGTGTCCATCGGCTTTCCACGATAATTTCTTTGCCGCACTTTGTGACTTTATGTAACTCACCTTGCCATAAGCCACAGTCAATAACATTTGTTAAAGCTGCTTGCAATTGCTGTGAGTTTTCTTTGCATATCAGCTCCTCCAGGTTTTTTCCCAAAGCCTCGTGAGCTTCCCAACCATACAGACGTTCTGCGCCTTGATTCCAGAATAAGATTTGGTTTTGGAAGTTTCGCACAACGATCGCATCAGAAGCAATATCTAATAAAGCTGCTTGTTCGCGGATTTTCTGTTCTGCCCACTTGCGCTCAATGGTCGTAGCCAATATATTAGCGATCGCTTGCAAAAAGTGAATATCATTTTGGGTAAACTCTCGGTGTCTAGTTGTGTGTGCGCCTAAGACACCAAGAGGTTGTTTTTGACCCTGAATTATGACGCTAATGCCACTAATTACCGAGTGGTTAATCAATAAAGGTGGCCCTTGAAACCGTGTTTCTTTGGTAAGATCGCAAACAATTACTGGCTCATGGGAAAGTAGTGTATAGGAAGCCTGAGTCTGATTCCCTACACCTAATTCTAATTTGAAATTTCCCACTAGCCCTGATTGCCAACCGAATCCCGATCGCAACAATAAGCTGTTCTCATGCGGGAGGAGTTCTAAAACTTTACTGTACTCTACCTCAAGGCTTTGAGTAATCAGGATAACAGCTTCGTCCATTAATGCGTAAAGGTCGATATTCGCCAGAGCTAATTGACCAAGTTTAGCCACAGCTGCCTGCTGGCGCACACGCGCTCTTAAACCCGATTCCACCCGCTTGCGTTCAACCAGTTCAGTTTGTACCTGCTCATACAATTGAGATTGCTGGATGGCAATGCCCACCTGCATTGCCAATTGTTTGAGTAAATCGATTTCCCACGTCTGCCACTGGCGGGGTGCTGCACACTGGTTAGCAACTAATAATCCCCACAATTTTTTTCCTTGTAAGATGGGGACTGCCAAGTTCGCCCTGACCTGAAACTGAGTGAGTAAATCACGGTGGCATTCAGTCAGACCTGCTGTATAAATATCTGCGATCGCTTGGATGCGCCCCTGTCTGTACTCCTCACCGTGAGTTTCCATGAAATAACAGTCTTTGACTTGGGTATTCAGAGTCGAAATCCAATTTTCATCAACAGACTCCACCACCACTACCCCGGTGTAGTCTGCTTCAAACTGATACATGAACACTCGATCTACTTGTAAAAACTGACGTACTTCAGTGACGGTGGTATTGAGAACATTATCCAAATTCAAACTCTGGCGGATGCGCTGGGCAATTGCCATCACTAGTCGCTGCCATTGAATTTGCTGTTGTAATGTCTCCTCTGCTTGTTTACACTCTGTGAGGTGACATACTGAATTCAACTCATCATTGTTCATCTTTCAATATGCTGGTACAGGGAATAGGGAATAGGGAATAGGGAATAGGGAATAGGGAATAGATATGTACCGAGTTTTATTTAAAAATCAAATAGGAGTCCTGTCCTATGTAGTTAAAACTATTTGATGACGGGAGGATCTAAATTTTACGGCGGTTGTTATTTTTATAGTTCTTCCTTAAGAGGTGCGCCGATTTAAAATATGTTTCCTTTATTGCAGCATAAATTATCATTTGTAACAACTTTCGGAAACTGTATGTATATTGAGTTAATGAGTGAAATCAAGTGTTCAATCTGGCTTCGACAGAGTTTTTTACCTGTTTTGACCACTAGGGTTTAGAGGTTGTTTGAAAAGTGTTTCGCTGTGATTTTAGGCACTTTAGATCCCCCCTAACCCACGCCAGTCGCTCCACTTGGGGAGACCCCAAG
Organism: Nostoc sp. CALU 546; assembly: GCF_048836525.1. Lineage (NCBI taxonomy): Bacteria > Bacillati > Cyanobacteriota > Cyanophyceae > Nostocales > Nostocaceae > Nostoc > Nostoc sp. CALU 546. The sequence goes on along the minus strand of NZ_JAWJTF010000109.1, from coordinate 6,635 downwards.
ACCGCGCTGGCTCCCCTTAAAAAAGGGGGAACCGGAGTCAAAGTCCCCCAATTTATCGGGGGATTTAGGGGGATCTAAAACTTTTGATACCTACAAGAGGACTTTTCAAACATCTTCTTAGACTAAACCTTACTTATAAAAAAAGTGGTATTCATTGTAAAAACTGAATACCACTCTGTATTTGTTAAAAATTCCCGATAACGGAGATATTTCAGCCAGGTAGAGTTATCCCAGTTACAGCGATCGCACCTGCGATCGCACTGGCGGCGAGGGAAGTAATCGCTGTCCCAAATATCCACCAAGCAGCGTTTGCAACGGTTTTCTTGGTTTCTTCGGCTTGCTTTTTAGCTTGCTCTTGGATTGCTTTTAGGCGTTTTTGGGTTTCTTGTTGGATGCGTTCGGCTCGTTGCAGTACGCCATCCCGCGCCGCTTCTATTTGGTTGATGATCCGGTTAGCATCAGCCTCCGAAATATCTTCACGAGAACTGATCACAGCAACTAGGGTGTCACGATCAAATTGACTCAGGCGATCGCGCAATGCTTCAAATCCGGCTTGGGGATCGTCGAACACTTTCGCAAAGTCTTGCTGAATCCCTTCATAGTTGAGTTCTGAACGATCCAGGGAGTTGAGATAGTTACGAACTTTGGCAAAAACTCCATCCAGCACTGATTGCACTCTCTGCTGAATCTGCTGGAATTGTTCGACTATGGAACTACGAACAGAATCAATTTGATCCACAATTCGGTTAGCTTCTTCTTCTGAGATATCCTCCCGTTGGGATAATAGCGCCACAATTGTCGAACGGTCAAATTTCGAGGCGCGATCGCTTAAATTCCCAATTCCAGCGCGGGGAGAAGATAGCAGCAATTGCAAATCGCGTTTGATTCCTTCGGGATTTAGTTCGTCTTTGTTGGTATTACGCAGATATTCTTCGAGATTGGCTTCAAAATCTAAAGCTTGTTGAGCAGTACGCTTGGCTAAACGTCGTGGCGCTCTCACAATATCACCAATCGCATCTTGAGCGCGATCAATAATCTGATTAACTTGCTCTTGGCTCAAGTCTCCCCGTTGACTTACGAGTTTAACTAAGGTTTCTCGATCAACGTGAGATAAGCGATCGCGCAGTGCTAAGGCTCCAGCTTTGGGATCATCGAGTAATTTTTCCAAATCGGCTCTGATACCTTCTGGATCAAGTTCTTCCAAGTTGGTATTGCGGAGATATTCTGCGATCGCTTTTGTCGTTTTTTCGTACTGTTCTTTCGCTTGCTGCGGTACTTGCAAAATACTATCTCGGACTGATTCAAGCTGATCGAGAACTTGGTTTACCTGTTCTTCGCTCAAATCTTGACGCTGACTGAGCAATTTTACCAGTGTATCGCGGTCAAATTGCGATAGGCGCGATCGTAATAGGCTAATTCCAGCTTGCGGATCGTCTAGCAGAACTCTAAACTCACGTTTGATAGCTTCAGGATTGAGTTGATCTTTGTTAGTATTCCGCAGATAGTCTTCAACTCTTTGGCGTAGTTCATCAGCTTTCGCTTTTGCTTGTTCTTGCAATTCTCTAGCACGATTCAAGAAATTATCGCGGTTGCGTTCGAGTTGACTAACAATATTATTAGCTTCCTCTTCGCTGATATCTTGACGTTGCTGGAGCAATTGTACAAAAGTGTCGCGGTCAAATTGTCCGAAGCGGCTACTTAAATCTTCAAATCCAGCTTCCGGATCTTCCAGCAACTTGCTAAAGTCCCGTTCAATAGCTTCAGGATTTAGTTCTTCTTTCCCCGTCGAACGGAGATAATCTTCGATACGGCTGCGGAAATCTTGCCCTTTTTCTCGTGTTTCGGCTTGTTTGACAGTTTCTAAAACTTCCAGGCGATCGCTTTCCATTTGATCGGAAATTTCTTTCACTCTGGCTTCACTGAGATCATCTCGCTGCTTCAGCAAGTTGGTAAAATATTCTTGATTGATTTCTTCCAATTCCCGTCTGACAGTGGTCGGATCTGCATTTACGTCATAGATGACTTCTTTAAATTCATCTACTAGGGTAATTCGGTTAAAGTGCCAAGGAAATGAATGCAATATATAGTCTTCTACGTCTGCCTTAATTGTGTTCTCAAGTGATATTGGCAATTTTGCAGATACTTGCTCAGACGCTTGCTCTCTAAACTTTTGAAATTGTTCTGTGATTTGATCGACATCAACATCTTGAACTTTTTCTTTTAGCTTTTGCAACTGAGTTGTAATTTTGTTAACATCTATATCGGAAAGGTTTACCCGTTCCATAACTGCTGGTGCAGCGGCGCTCAAACCATATCGAATGGCTTGCTTGATTACACCATTGCCATTACCACCTCCAACTGTAACCAGTTCTTGGAGTCGTTCACCCAATCGCTCAGAATTGAGTTCTTCAGGAGTGGCAGACTTGAGCAAATTAATTACTTGCTCCGTGGGATTTTTGCGATTCAAAGCTTGTTGCCAAGCACCTTCAAATTGGTCAGCAATGCGATTAATCTCTTCTTTAGATAAATCTGCACGACTGCTGATTAAATCAACAAATGTTTGACGATTAATGTTTTGCAATAAATCACTATTAGCAACCGATTGCAAATCAGTATCTTTAAGCAACTGGTCAAATTGATTCCGAAGCTCTTTGATATCCAGCTTTGGCAATTCCAGAGAACCTAAAGAACTTTGGAGCGTATTTTTAATCCCTTCAGAATCAAAACCTGAAGTTAATTCTCGCCGAACTGCGGCTGTAATCTCTTCAGCAGTAGAAACTAACTGTTTTTTTGCAGTATTAGCACCAATACCAGCACTTGCTGTACCCATCAAAGCTTGAAAACCAGAAGTAACAGTATTAGCAATAGAACCAATTAAAGAACCTGCTGCTGATGAACCCAACCAAATTACCAGTGAGAAATAGGTAGACCAGATGACTACACCGATAATTGCTCCTAAAAATGCACTTTCGATTAAGCTAAGTTTTACCGCTAAAAAACAAGCAATAAATAATGCAATGCTAGCGGTTATTAATGCCCAAGCACCAACTTTACCTTGAACTTTCCGAATTGTCTTACCCAAACTTTCTGACTCATCATCAGAATCCGAGTCAATTTCCCAAGATGAAATTCCTACTGCAACTGAAAAGTTTGTGAATAACAATTGAAAGGCAAATGCCATTGCAACTCCAGCCAGCAATGCTACCAAGAATTTAGGCCCAGAAAACATAACTGATGCTTCTTCTGGAGTTAGTACTTCTTGCGCTAAAGTTATTGGCGCTAATCCAAAAGGTAGCCAATTCCACCCAAAAATAGTTAAAACACTTTGAAACATAGGATTTTCTCACTTGCACTCAACTAAATACCAATTCTGTCTGAAGATGCATAGAATTAATACTCTTCTGTATTCCACCAAAGTATCGCAGGGTAAAAATATATGCACCTTCACAAAGAGATGGTTATGAATACCCATTTACAAAATGGCTTATTTCTCAGCTTAATTATTAGTTATAGAAGTTGGCACTTTCTTAGGTAATAGGTTTCTTTGCCAGAGGTCGTATTTAAGCAAATAACTTTTCAATTGTTTTTCTGAGATAGAATAATCTATATGTATTTGTACATTTTCGTTAGACAAATATTTTTATAAAAATTACTTTTTATAAAAATGTATCTACAGATATGGCAGTTTATAACCGCTTGAGCTACCGCATTAAATTTTATAAGACAATCTTTTTTGTATCAACTTTGAGCGCAAAATTTGATAGATGTAATAATTTCTATCATAAGTCTTATAAGACAAATTAATATTTTATACTTGATATTTTTTACTCATTTAGATAAAAGCACCTATATCTAATGATAGAGAGAAAAGTTCTTCCAAGCGATTGATGAAACTGAAATAGAAACATGTATTAATAAGGGTTATTACGAGCTATGAATTAGTGAATAATTAATTTTTGCTGAGGAGAAAGAATAATGGTTGTAGGTGTACATAAACGTGCTGTAGGCGTATTTTCTAATCGTAGAGATGTAGAACATGCCTTACATGAATTAAAAAAAGTTGGTTTTGATATGAACAGAGTCTCTGTCATTACCCAGGATGGAGACAGAGAGGACATTGCTGGGGCTGAAGTGAGCGATCGCGTCGGCGATAAATCTGACGAAGGTGCTAAAGTCGGAGCAGCCACAGGCGGTGCTTTGGGCGGATTAACTGGTTTATTAGTTGGTCTTGGCACTTTGGCAATTCCAGGAATTGGGCCAATTATGCTGGCTGGAGCCGCAGCAACTACTCTAGCTACAACTCTCGCGGGCGCAGGTATTGGCGCAGTAGCAGGTAGTTTGCTTGGTGCATTGATTGGTTTAGGAATTCCTGAAGAACGAGCCAGAGTTTACGACGAACGTGTAAGACGAGGACATTATTTAGTTATCCTCGATGGCACAGATGCAGAAATTCTCAGAGCAGAAGCAATTTTACATCAGCGGGGTGTAGAAGAGTTTGGCATTTACGACCACCCAGATGCTAAAAATGCAACCACTGGTTATGTCGCTCCAACACCTGTTGCGACTCATAGTGGTGTTGCTAGACGTGCAATTGGAGTCTTTTCTCATCGGCGAGATGCAGAAGTAGCACTTACAGAATTGCGAGATGCGGGTTTTCCCTTAAATAAAATTTCCATCATTGCCAAAGATACAAACGGTCATGGGATCGCTGGCGTAGATGTAGACAGAAACGTTAGTACAGGTAATAAAGCAGACGAAGGCGCAAAAGCTGGAGCAGCTACAGGTGGTGTTGTCGGCGGCTTGACTGGCTTATTAGTTGGTCTTGGGACTTTAGCAATTCCTGGAGTTGGGCCTGTGATTGCAGGTGGCGCAGTAGCAACAGCTTTGGCCACAACATTGGCTGGTGGTGCTATTGGTGCAGCCGCAGGAAGTATTGTTGGCGCACTGGTTGGCTTGGGAATTCCTGAAGACAAGGCGCGAATATATAATGAACGCTTCCAAAAAGGTGACTACCTGCTAATTATCGATGCTACTGAAGCTGAAATTCACCAAGCTGAAGCTATTCTCAAACGTCGAGGTATTGAAGAATTTGCTATCTATGATGCCACTGAAATTAGTGAACATCGCCCAGGTTTTGAGCGAGCAACCCATAACGAAACGCCAGTTATTGATCCCGTTCGCCCCAATTACTCAACAGAGCCTCATAGAAACGATCCTACCGTAGTTATTGTTGACCGTCGTGATGAAGTACTCTAACTCAAGGTAGGTGTCACTCACACTAATTCCACAAAATTATCGGAGCAAGAAGTTGAATAAGAATGGAAAAAACAAAAATTAAAATGCTTTTTCGTTCTGGATTCTAAATTCTTTTTGATAAAGACCTTGCTCCTTACTAAAAAACTTGCTCCTCACTTTTGCCGTAAATATCAATCAATTCTGAGCCAAAATTAAACATATGCAAAAGCTAACTCCTTTCCTAATTAGTGGTCTTTTAGTTTTTGGTGTTGCCGCTTGTCAAGATACCGCCAAAACAACTGTAACCGCACCAGCCCCAGACGAAGCCGCACAAGCTCCAACAGCAGCAACAACACAAGCTGCTAAAGAAGACGCACAAAGTGAAGTTCGCAGAAGACAACTTGATGCTGATATTCGTGCCCGCGAACAGCGCAATAATGTCACTGGTGGCGACACAGACAGAGCCACAGCCGATCTAGCAAGTCAAGTTCGCTCCAAATTGGAAGCTAATATCCCTGGTGGTCAACTAACAGTTAATGCAGTACAAGATGGGACTGTAACTGTAGCTGGAACTGTGAATAATCAAGAGCAATTGGCTAAAATTGAGCCTTTGTCTAAGGAAATTAAAGGTGTCAAAAATGTAGTTGTTAAAGCAGTGGTTGCTCCGCCAAAAAGCTAAAGCACCTAACAATAAATCCCAGTGAGTAAGTAGGCAAAAATAAATTTAGATGCTCTTACTCAGTCTTAGTGGTCAGTTGTCAATTATTACTGACCACTAAGAATTGACAACTGACGACCTTAATAATTATATTGACTGATGATCAGTTAAGTTATACAAACTTTTGTAGTCACCAAAAATAAAAACTATGGAAACCGAACAACAGCAACGTGAATCCATCAATACTTCTTTTTCACAAGGTACTTTAGCACTTGAAGGTGCTGACACTGCAAACTTGCCAAAGTTACCACCCGCAACTGAACCGGAATCCCAATGGCAGCAAATTAGCAGACAAATTACTCAATTTTTGGAGCAACTACCCGAATACTTAAGTGGCTTTTTTCAAAACTACAAGCAGCCTCTAATAACTGTTGCTTTAATTTTGGCGGCGATTGTTACAGCTAAGGTAGTACTATCAGTACTAGATGCAATCAACGATATTCCCCTACTATCACCGCTTTTTGAGTTAGTTGGAATTGGTTATGCCAGTTGGTTTATTTTCCGTTATCTCCTAAAGTCTTCAACTCGCCAAGAATTAGGTAATGAAATTAAACTACTAAAAAACCAATTTGTGGGCGAGTAAATTTGAAAATGCACGGTGTCGAGATCCCCGACTTCTTTGAGAAATCGGGGATCTAATTTTTCACGAATGATTTAGGATTGCTATAGGAATCCGCTTTGA
>NZ_JAWJTF010000384.1:0-1726 GCF_048836525.1 Nostoc sp. CALU 546 | reverse complement strand
CAATCTACTATGTAACAGACGCTTGTGCCTCACAGTGTAATCCCGTAGCTATGCGGAATAGTTCTTGACCTGTGTGCAAATAACGCTCATCGTAATTCAAAGGAAAGTAACCTAATTCTTCGAGTCCATCTGCTACCTGATCGAGGCTGTAGTATAGGTGAGCCGCTGTTCTTGCTAGACTAGGGGGATTAGGTAGGGAGCGAAAAGTACTTTGTGCCTGTTTAAGGTCATCTCGACAGGCTTGTAAGTATTCCTGAAATTCATCTAACAGCTCATCATCAAACGGATCAGCAGCTAATTGCTCCATTTGTTCTTCTAACGAATAAAGAATGTTACAGAGCAAACGATTAACTGGTTGGTAAACTTGGCGCAGCCATTCCTCAACTTGCTCATCAACATCGCGTCCGGTTTTTCGTCTTGTCTGGTGATGCCTTTGCGCTGATGCTGTACGCTGTTGGCGATCGCTATTTAATTTTTGAGAGTCATCTTGCAGTTCTTGGTCATAATTACGGCGATTTTGGTTATCGCCTAAGACCTCATAAGCTGCATTGATGCGGATAATCTGCTCGTGATCAGCTGTATCCTGATTACTGTCAGGATGAAATAACTTAACCAAGCGGCGATAAGCAAGCTTAATCTCCGCTTGGCTTGCACTTGGACTAACTTTGAGAGTTTCGTAATGGTTAGAAACGTGCTTAGAATTGACCATTAATTCAATGTATCGTTAACTGACGCTAGTGGCTAATCTTGCCTCCAAGTCTTGGAACAACGGTGTACTCAAATACCTCTCACCAAAACTGGGCTGAATCATCACAATTAAACGTCCCTTATTTTCTTGACGTTGGGCGACGCGAATTGCTGCACATAAAGCTGCTCCACTAGAAATGCCAGATAGTAGCCCTTCTTCTTTTGCCAAACGCCGACTGTAAGCGATCGCTTCTTCATCGGTGACAGTAATCACTTCATCAATCAATTTTATCTTTAATACTTGGGGAATAAACCCAGCACCAATTCCCTGGATTTTGTGTGGCCCTGGTCTTCCCCCTGATAAAACAGAGCTATTGGCTGGTTCAACAGCGATCGCTTTAGAATTAGGCTTGCGTGCTTTAATCACCTCCGCTACACCAGTGATCGTACCACCTGTGCCCACCCCTGCCACAATGATATCTACTTGTCCATCAGTATCTTCCCAGATTTCAAGCGCTGTAGTTTTCCGATGCACTTTTGCATTAGCTGGATTGCGGAACTGCTGTAACATATAGGTATTTGGCGTAGTATTAACTATTTGTTGCGCCCGCCCAATTGCTCCACTCATACCTTCCATACCTGGTGTTAGTTCCAGTTCTGCCCCGTATGCCCGCAACATTGCCCGACGCTCCCCACTCATCGTCTCTGGCATTGTCAAAATTAATCGATAACCCTTAGCTGCTGCTGCCATTGCGAGGGCAATTCCTGTGTTTCCAGATGTGGGTTCTACCAATACTGTTTTCCCAGGAGTAATCAGTCCCTCTTCTTCAGCAGCGTTAATCATACTCACCCCAATCCGGTCTTTAACTGATGCCGATGGATTCATACTTTCCAGTTTGACCACAATTTCCGCAACACATCCTTCTGTTTGAGGAATACGGTTCAACTGCACTAGGGGTGTACGACCAACAAGTTCTGTAATGTTACGAGCTATTCGCATAAATTAGTCCTTAATTATTAATTATTTGTTATTAGTCAT